>DASWFM010000035.1:0-7758 GCA_036394235.1 Solirubrobacteraceae bacterium
GCCGGCGGCTGCAGGTGGCGGCAGCCGCCCTGTTCGGCCTCGCCGCCGTCGCGCTGGTCGGCGTGATCGGCTTCGGCCCACATGCGCTCGGCTTCCTGACGGCGATCGGGGAGCAGCAGCAGCTCGTTGCGACCCACAGCGTGCCGGCGGAGAGCGCGCGGCTGTTCGGTCTCAGCGGCACCCCCGGCTGGTGGCGGGATCTGTGGGTGGCGGGCTTCCTGGTGGTGCTGGCGGGCACCCTCTGGCGCACCGCGCGGGGCGCCGATTGGCGCGTTGCGGCGGGGTGGGCGACGATCGCCCTGCTCCTCTCCACGGCCTGGCTGCTGCCGTGGTATGCGATCTGGCCGCTGCCCCTAGCGGCCGTCTGCCGCGATCGGCGCCTGCGTGGCGCCGTGCTCCTGCTCTGCGCCTACGCCGTCCTGATCCACCTCCCGCTGGCCGACCCCCTGCTCAGCCCTGCCCGGGCGCACGGCGGCCGGCTGCCGCCCGGGGTCGGCTCGCCCGTGCTGCGAGATCGCGTTGAATTCGCCGGTCTCGAAGTCCTTGGCGACGTCCGCCTCGATCTCCGCTGGTGAGGCGTCTGGACGCAGCCGCCGCAGGCGCATCGCATCGAGGCTCCGGAACTTGAGAATCTCGAGCACGTAGACGAGGTACACGCTCGCCGCGATCGCGATCAGGCCGAGCGCGACCATCACGATCGTCCAGCCCGTGTAGAGGTGGCCGTGGTGGTTGCTGTAGGGGACGAAGCGCAGCGCCAGGGCGAGCCCCGCGAGCATCAGCGTCCAGGCGTACAGGTAGGCGATCGTGCGCCGGCTGGAGAAGCCGATGCGGGCCATGCGATGGTGGAAGTGCTCGCTGTCAGGCCGGTAGACCGGCTGCTTGTACTTGAGCCGCTTGAGCACCACGAAGGTGGTGTCGAGGAACGGCACCGCGAGCAGGATCAGAGGCAGCACGAACGACACGACGGCCGCCGTCTTGACGGCGGCCTCGACCGTGATCACGCCCATCAGCAGGCCGAGCAGGTTCGAGCCGCTGTCGCCCATGAAGCTCGAGGCCGGCGGGAAGTTGAAGAGCAGGAAGCCGAGCGCGGCGCCGGCGGTGATCGCCGCCAGCACGCCGGGCTGTCCGCGGCCGAGGTCGTAGGCGATCACGGCAATCGCCGCGGCGATGATCGCGCACACGCCTGCGGCGAGCCCGTCGACGCCGTCGGAGAAGTTGACGACGTTCATCACGAACACGAGGCCGACCACCGTGAGGATCGGCCCGGCGTTCGTTACGCCGGCGTTGGGGAAGTGCAGTTTGCCGACGAAGGGCAGCGTGATCGCCTTCACGGCGACGCCATAGTGCACGACGATCACCGCGGCGAGTACCTGGCCGGCGAACTTGCCCGCCGGGTGCAGGTCGAAGCGGTCGTCGAGCGCGCCGACGAGGACGATCACGGCCGCGGCGATCATCACGCCGTACCAGAGATGCGGCGATCCACCGTAGCCGGCCGGCAGCCAGATCAGGGTCGCGACCAATGCGCCGCCGAAGATCGCCAGGCCGCCGAGCAGCGGCGTCGCCTTTTCCGAGAGGCCCCGCTCGCGCGGCTCGTCGATCGCGCCGACTGCGCGCGCGAGTTTCATCGTCAGCGGCGTGAGCAGCGCCGCCACGGCGAGGGCCACCAAGAACGCGTACAGCGCTTCGAGCTCGGTCGGATGCGCCATCTGCTCCGCAAAGCATCGCAGGCCGAGGGGTCATTCCGCACCCGAAAGGGCGCGAAGAACCCGCTAGACGACCGCGGCTGCGCTCAGGCCCTCGTAAAGCGGGTAGCGCTCGACGATCGCCGTCACGCGCTCTTTGAGCTCGGCGGCCCGCGACGCGTGTTCCGGCGTCAGCGCCGCGGCGAGGATGCGTCCCACCTCGGTGAAGTCCTCCTCCTGCAGGCCGCGCGTGGCGAGCGCCGGTGTGCCGATGCGCAGCCCCGAAGCCTCGATCGGGGGACGCGGATCGAAGGGGACGGCGTTGCGGTTGACGGTGATGCCGATCTCGTGCAGCCGTTCCTCGGCCCGCTTGCCACTCAACTCCGGCTCACATCCGCGCAGGTCGACGAGCACGAGGTGCACGTCGGTGCCCCCCGTCAGCACGTTGACGCCGTCGCCGGCCCCGAGCAGCTCGGCGGCGAGCGCCTGCGCGCCCGTGATCGTGCGCCGCTGGCGCTCGGCGAAGAGCTCGCTTGCCGCGACCTTCATCGCGAAGGCCTTGGCGGCGATCACATGCTCGAGCGGGCCGCCCTGCTGGCCGGGGAAGACGGCCGAGTCGATCTTTTTCGCGTGCTCCTGCTTGCAGAGGATGACCCCGGCGCGGGGGCCGCCGAGGGTCTTGTGAGTGGTGGTCGTGACGACATCCGCGCCCGCATCAACGGGGTTGGGGTGAAGACCCGCGGCGACGAGCCCCGCGAAGTGGGCCATGTCGACCATCAAGAGCGCGCCGACCTCGTCGGCGATCTCGCGGAAGCGAACGAAGTCGAGCCGGCGGGGGTACGCCGACCAACCGGCGAGCAGCAGCTTCGGTTTCTGCTCTCGGGCGATCCGGGCGACCTCGTCCATGTCGATCAGGCTGGTCTCCCGGTCGACCTCGTAGGCGGCGATCTCGTAGAGCCGGCCCGACACGTTGATTCGCATCCCGTGCGTCAGGTGTCCGCCGTGGGCGAGTGAGAGGCCCATGATCGTGTCGCCCGGTTCCAGTAGGGCGTGGTAGACGGCGGTGTTGGCCTGCGCGCCCGAGTGGGGCTGCACGTTCGCATGCTCGGCCCCGAAGAGCTGCTTCGAGCGGTCGATCGCGAGCTGCTCGGAGATGTCGACCCACTCGCAGCCGCCGTAGTAGCGGCGCCCGGGGTAACCCTCGGCGTACTTGTTTGTCAGGACCGAGCCCTGGCATTCGAGCACCGCGCGCGGCACGAAGTTCTCGGAGGCGATCATCTCCAGCGTCGACTGCTGGCGGTGCAGCTCGCCGGCAAGGGCCTCGGCAAGCTCGGGGTCGACCTCGGCGAGCGGTCGGTTGAAGTAGTCGGGGCTCAGCTCACTCACAGCGCTCTCCTCCCATGAGGACGGATGACTGGTGCCCAGGCGCGCGGCGTGTGAGCTGTCCGCTCCCCGGTGGTCGATTCCACCTGCAAGGCGCCAGTTGCGGCAGCGGCAACGAGGCTAGCACCCCTCTCGGCATGGAACCCGCTCGCCCCGTTCGCCCCGCTCGCGGCTCAGCCCGTCGCGCCGGCCCCGCGCAGGCGGCCGGCGAGGCGGTTGGCTTTGATTCGCTAAGCGAGCGCGGCCAGCGCGCGCTCGACGCGTTCGCGCGGGAGCGCGCCGTCGCGTAGCACGTACCAGCGGCGCTCTTCGTCGAGGTCGCGCAGGTCGATCACCGTCGAGGGCGTTCCGCCGAGCTCGCCTCCGTCGATCACGAGGTCGACCGCCTCCAGCAGCCGCTCGGGAACGGCGTCGAGCGTGCGCGCGTCGGGCTCGCCCGAGAGATTCGCGCTGGATTGGAGCACCGGCACGCCGACCGTGGAGAGCGCCTCGAGCGCCCCCGTCAGGTCGGGCACGCGCAGCCCGAGCGTCGACGGATCGACGCGGCAGGCCGGCGCGAACCGCTGGCTGCGGTTGGCCAGCAGCACCGTCACGGGCCCCGGTAGCAACGCGTCGAGCGCATCGCGCTCGCTCTCGTGTAGGTCGTCGAGAACGTCGAGCGCGTCCTCGAGCGCGAAGAACATCACCGCGCAGGCCCGCGCCGAGGGACGCCCCTTAAGCGCGTAGAGGCGGCGGGCCGCCTCCTGATTGTCCGGGTCGCAACAGACCCCGTACACCGTGTCACTGGGAAACACCGCGACACCGCCCGACATGACACAGTCGCGCAGGCGCTCTGCGGATTCTTCGTCGAGAGTCACATTCATCCCCTTCCTTTTCTCCCGATCACCACACGCTTTATACCTCCAAGGTCCACCTCAACACTAGTCGCCACGAACCCTGCATCGCGCAACATGCGCGCGACAGTCTCGGCCTGGCCCGCGCCGACCTCGATCGCCGCGGTCACGATGCGCTCGCGGAGGCCGAGCTGTCGAGCCAGCGGAGCGATCACGTCGAGCCCCTCCGGACCCGCGAACAGCGCCTCCGCGGGCTCGTGGCGCACGATCTCAGGCGCCAGCGCGGCGCGCTCCGGCTCCGCCACGTAAGGCGGATTGGCGAGAACCGCGTCGAAGCGGTCCGGCACCCCGTCGAGCAGATCGGCCTGTAGCCAGGCGACCTCGAGGCCGAGGCGCTCGCCGTTCTCGCGCGCGAGCGCGAGCGCCGGCGCGCTGAGGTCACTCCCGGAAACCTCGAGATCCGGGCGCTCGTGCTTCAGCGCGAGGGCGACCGCGCCGCCGCCCGTACAGACGTCCAGCACGCTCGCCCCGCGCGGCAGTCCGAGCCCCGCCTCGACCAGCAGCTCCGTCTCCGGACGGGGCACGAGCGCCCGGCGGTCGACGGACAGCTCGAGATGACGAAAGCCCCGGCGGCCGGTGATGTAGGCGACCGGCTCGCGCTCCACGGCCCGGCGGCGCACGGCGTTCTGGTAGGCGCGCACGGCCGGCCCCCGAACCTCGAGCCCGGGATCGCTCAGCAGCCGCTCGCGGCCCACGCCCAGCACGTCTGCGAGCAGCACTTCGGCGTCGAGCCTCGGTGTCTCGCAGCCGGCTGCGGCAATCGCCGTGACGGCTCCTTGCAGGGCCTCGGAGACAGGGGTGCCGGCGAGTGTCCTGCTCACGCCGCCGTCTGGGCCTCGAGCCGACGGCGCTTCTCGTCAGCCTGCAGAGCAGCCGTCAGCTCGTCGAGTTCTCCCTCGAGCACCTGGTCGAGGTTGTGGACGGTGAGCTTGATGCGGTGGTCGGTGACCCGGCGCTCACCGTAGTTGTACGTGCGGATCTTCTCTGCGCGGTCGCCCGTGCCGACCTGCGAGCGGCGATCCGCGGCCAGCTCGGCCTGCTGCTCGGCGAGCGCCCGCTCGTACAGGCGGGCCCGCAGCACCCGCAGAGCCTTCTCGCGGTTCTGCAGCTGGGACTTCTCGTCCTGCATCGAGACGACGATGCCCGACGGCTTGTGCGTGACGCGCACCGCGGAGTCGGTCGTGTTGACCGACTGGCCTCCGGGCCCCGAGGAGCGGTACACGTCGATCTGAAGGTCGGCCGGGTCGACCTGCACGTCGACGTCCTCGGCCTCGGGGAGCACCGCGACGGTCGCCGTGGAGGTGTGTATGCGCCCTTGGGACTCGGTCGCCGGAACGCGCTGCACGCGATGCGTGCCGCCCTCGAACTTGAACACCGAGTAGGCCCCCTCGCCGTTGATCGCGAAGGTGTACTTGCCCTCCCCGACCTCGATCGGCTCGACCTGCCAGCCTCGCCGTTCCGCGTAGCGGCTCAGCATCCGGTACACGTCCCCGGCCCACAGCCCGGCCTCCTCGCCGCCGGCGCCGCCCTGGATTTCGACGATCACGCCCTTCTCGTCGTTGGGATCCTGTTCGACCATCGCCAGGCGGATCTCCTCCTCGAGCCGCTCGATCCGCTCGCGCGCCTGCTCGAGCTCCTCGCGCATGCCCACGTCCTCGCCGAGCTCCTCGATCAGCTCCTCCGCGCCGGCTGCGTCGTCCTGCGCATGGCGCCATTCTGCGGCCAGTTTCGCGGCCGGCTCGAGCTGGCGGTAGGCACGTCCGACCTCGGCGTAGCGGGCCCTGTCGGAGATCACCTCCGGGTCGGTGATCTGCTCGCCGAGCTCCGCAAAGCGCATCTCGATCTGTGCGACGAGGTCTTCGATCATGCTCGTCCGAGCGTAACGCTCCTGTCGCGCCTTGCGAGTCGACGCTCGGCACGCGGAGCACCCGGCGGGCGCGAGAGCGGCGCGTGCGCGCTGGTGTCCACTCCCCGCAGACACCGTTGCGCACGCGCCTCTCGCGCGGCGCCGACCGAACCCACCCGGCCGATCAGGCCGCGATCTGGTTCCGCTCGGCCAGCTCCACCAGCTCGTCGAGCGTGGCGGAGAGCGCCTCGCGGGCGTCGACGTCGACCGGCAGTCCGTCAGCGCCGAGCGCCTCATCGGCCTGCGGCACCGGCAGCTCCCGGTCGACCACCCTGGCGCCCGCCGAGCCGAGCACCTTGCGTGTCTCGGCCTGAGCCCAGACCGCACCGAAGAGGCTCGTC
Organism: Solirubrobacteraceae bacterium; assembly: GCA_036394235.1. GTDB lineage: Bacteria > Actinomycetota > Thermoleophilia > Solirubrobacterales > Solirubrobacteraceae > Palsa-744. The sequence continues at coordinate 6,206 of DASWFM010000035.1, forward strand.
GAGGCACCGATCACGGCGGCCGGCTTGTTGGCCAGAGGCGAATCCGCGCGCGGGCGGGAGGCCCAGTCGATCGCGTTCTTCAAGACCCCCGGGATCGAGGAGTTGTACTCCGGCGTGGCGATCAGCACGGCGTCCGCCTCCGCGATCGCCGCCTTGAAGGCGACGACCGGGGGGGGCGGCGCAAGCTCCTCGTCCTCGTTGAAGGGCGGGATCTCGCCGAGCCCCTCGAACATCGTCAGCTCCACCTCCTGCGGGAGCAGCGTGCCGGCTCCGCGTAGCAGGCGCGTGTTGTGCGACTCGCGCCGCAAGCTGCCGGAGAGTCCGAGGATCCTCATGGGTCTTAGGCCTCCTTCACGAGCTCGAGGGTGACTTCGAGCTTGACGTCGTTGTCGACCGCGAAGCCGCCCTTTGGCAGCGGCGCGTTCCACTCGAGGCCGAACTCGCGGCGGTCGATGACGGCCTCGAGGTCGACGCCGATCTTCTCGTTGCCGGCGATGTCGGTGCCCGGGCCGGTGAGGGTGCCGCGCGCGGTGACGCGGTGGGTGTTGCCCTTGATCGTCAGATCGCCCTCGACCTCGAGGCTGCCGTTCCCGCCGAGGGTCAGGCCCGTCGAGGCGAAGCTGATCTCGGGGTACTGGGCCGTGTCGAAGAAGTCCGGCGCTTTGAGGTGGGCCGCCAGGTTCTCGTCCTTGACGACCAGGGAGTCGGCCTTGACCACGCCGCGCAGCGAGGGGCTGCCGTCCTCACTGCTCGTAAGGGCGCCGTCGTACTCCGCAAAGTAGCCGCGGAAGGTCGCCACGACCATGTGCTTGACCGAGAAGCCGACGTGCGAGTGGATCGGGTCGATGGTCCAGTTGCCTGTTGCTATCGGTTGGGTTGCGGTGGTGCTCATCGTTTCTCCTTGTGGGTGGGATTGACGGGTCTGTTCTGCTCTTACCCGTTTTCGGACTACGGTCCGTTTACATCTGAAAAAAGTGTAGCACGGAACTGGACCGTAGTCCGTTTAGTAGACTGTAGGTGTGAGCGAGCCCATCGAACTCCCTGTCATCCAGAGCCAGAGCCAGAGCCACGAGCGCACTGACGCCGCGCGCAACCGCGAGCGGATCCTCTGTGCGGCGCGGCGGCTGTTCGACGAGCGCAGTCCGAGCTGCGTCTCGATGGATGAGATCGCCGAGGCGGCGGGCGTCGGCAAGGGCACGCTGTTCCGGCGCTTCGGCTCCCGTGCGGCGCTGGCCACCGCAGTGCTCAGCGAGAACGAGGCCGAGCTGCAGGAAGGCTTCATCCGCGGCGAGCCGCCACTGGGTCCGGGAGCACCGCCACGTGAGCGGCTTGTCGCCTTCGGCTGCGCGCGCCTCGACCTGCTCGAGGCCCACGCCGAGCTGATCGCCGCCGCGGAGGTCGCCGGCGCCCACAACGACTCCGAGCCTTATGCCGCCAGCCGCCTGCACGTCTCGCTGCTTCTGCGCGAGATCGACCCCCTGTGCGATGCCGACCTGCTGGCCGACACGCTGATGGCGGCGCTGTCGGCGGGGCTGTTCCTCTACCAGCGCGAG
>DASWFM010000036.1:0-8551 GCA_036394235.1 Solirubrobacteraceae bacterium
CGCTCAAGTCCGGTTACCGCACCGCCTGCATCGCCGCCTGCACCGACTTGAAGACACCGGCCAACTATCACTGGCCGAGCGACGTCCCGGAGAACCTCGATTGGAGCACGATCGAGGCGGCCGGCGACGTGCTCGAGAGCCTGATTCGGGGGATCGGCGCTCAGGCGGACTCGAGCAGCGACGCGAGCACCATCACGGTCGCCTCATAGATCCCAGGTGCCTCGCTTTCGCGGGGGCCGGCGACGTTCAGCGAGCCGTCCCCGGGCAGTGCGGCGAGCAAATCGAGTGAGTCGCGCAGGCCCGGCTCGGGCCTCGCGACATCGATCACGGCCAGCTCGCGCCCGAGCTCCATTGCGGCTGCAAGCGTCAATGCCGTGCCGGCCGAGACGACCTGCGGCGCTGTGAGGATCAGCGTCGCGTCGCTGTCGCGGACGTTCCAGCGCGTTCGCTGCTCGGGATCCGCGGCGGGCGTCTCGTCGAGTTCCGGGTAGGAGACGAGCAGCCCCGGCGGCTCGGGCATGTCCTCCGCCCAGCCGCCCCGGGGGCACCAGCCGCCGTAGCAGACGCCGAGCGCGATCGCCACGTCGAGAGCGGCGCGATCGACGCCGGACTGGCCCCCGCAGACGATCCGCCCGATGCTCATCCCACTCACATTAGGCACGCGGATCATCTTGTCCGGGTCCCGCGGCGGCGTCATCGAGCGAAACCCCGACGGTGAAGTCACACTTGACGGAAGTGATCTCCGCAGCGCTCTCATCGACAGCCGAGCCCGAGCCGATCGACCTTCTCCACCTCGGGCGCCCGCAGGTGATCGGCGCCTGGCTGCTCGGCGATGTGCTCGTCGACCCCGGGCCGGCCTCCTGCCTGCCGGCGCTCCTCGGCGCGCTCGGCGAGCGTCCCGTGCGGGCGCTGGCGCTCACCCACATCCACCTCGACCATGCGGGTGCCGCGGGGTCGCTGGCGCGGCGCTTTCCCGAGCTCGAGGTGTGGGTGCACGAGCGCGGCGCGCCGCATCTGGCCGATCCGAGCCGGCTGCTGGCCAGCGCGAGCCGGCTGTACGGCACCGAGATGGAGCGGCTGTGGGGCGAGGTGCTGCCGGTGCCCTCCGAGCGGATCAGGGTGCTCCGCGGAGGCGAGAGGTTGGCCGGGCTGAGGGTCGCCTACACGCCTGGCCACGCCTCCCACCACGTCAGCTACCTGCACGAGCAGAGCGGCTGGGCGTTCACAGGGGATGTCGCCGGTGTGCGCATCGCCGGCGGGCCGACGATGGCGCCGACGCCGCCGCCGGACATCGACCTCGGGGCCTGGCGAGGCTCGATCGAGCTGGTCCGGGATTGGCAGCCGGCGGCGCTGGCGATCACGCACTTCGGCGCCCATCACGATGTCGCCGCGCAGCTGGACGAGCTAGCCGTGCACCTGGAGGAGACGGAGGATCTCGCCGCGAGGCTCGACGAGCAGGGGTTCACGGCGACCGTGCGCGAGCGCGTGGCGGCACGGGCCGGCCCAGCGCTTGCACCGACCTACGAGCAGGCGATGCCCCCCGACCAGAGCTACGCGGGGCTGCGCCGGCACCTCGAGCGCGGCGAGGTCTCGCGGAAGAAAAGGGCCGCCGGCGCGGTCTAAGTGCACAGGGAGGTTCCCCAGCTGAGTCAGGCGGCCCGCACGCCGCGCGCCTCGGCGGCGGTGACCCGCAGCGCGAGGATCGCGATGTCGTCGCGCGCCCCCTGGCTGAGGTCGACGAGCCCGAGCAGCGCCGCGATCGCATGATGGGCAGAGTCAAGCGGCGACTCGGTGAGCGCACGGATCATCTCGCTCGAGCTGAGCATGCGCGCGGGGGCGTGCGCCTCGGCCAGGCCGTCGGTGTACAGCGCCAGCGCATCGCCCTCGCCGAGGACGGTGGAGGATTCGCCGATGCGCGCATCCGGGAAGACCCCGAGCAGCGTGCCGCCGGCGCCGAACTCCTCGCTCGCGCCATCCGCGCGCGTCACGAGCGCGGCGGGATGTCCCGCCCCCGCGATGGTCAGGGCGATCCCGCCGGGCACGTAGTCGAGGCGGGCGAGGATCGCGGTCGCGAAGCGGCCGTCGAAGTCCTGTTCGAGCATCGCGCGGTTGACGCGTGCCAGCACGCTTGCGGGGCTGTTTCCGTCGCGGGCATAGGCCGCGGCGGTGTGGCGCAGGAAGGCCGTCATGACCGCTGCCTCGGCGCCCTTGCCGCAGACGTCGCCGACGACCAGCCAGCAGCCGTCACGGTCGGCGAACACGTCGTAGAAGTCGCCTCCGACTTCGCTGCCCGCGCCCATCGGCCGGAAGTAGCAGTCGAGGTCCAGACCCGGCACGGACGGCAAGGCGGTCGGCATCAGGCTGCGCCGGAGCGTCTGGGCGACGCGTGCCCGCTCGGCGTAGAGGCGGGCGTTGTCATAGGCCAGCGAGGCGCGACCCGTGAGGTCCTCGAGCACCCGCAGTTGTCCACGCTGCGGCGGGCCGCGGTGTACGAAGGACATCACGCCGAGCAACCGCCCGCGGGCGACCATCGGCACGACCGTCGCGGAGTGCGAGGTGGCCGCGTCGGGACCGGGCAGGATCCCGGTGGTCTCGATCGCGTCGCTCAGGGCGGGCGCATCGGCGAGGTCCTGGACGACGGCCGGGGTGCGCTCGATCAGGGCACGGGCGACGGGATGACCGGCGAGCGCCTCGGCTCGCTCCTCGGGGCGCATCTGCTCGACGCGCGCGGCGGCCTGCGGGTCGACGCCGGCCGCGACGGTGGTCGTGATCGCGCCCTCCTCGTCGACGAGATCGATCACGCACAGCTCGGCGAGCTCGGGCACCGTGGTGCGAGCGATGCGGCGCAGTGTCTGCTGGGGGTCGAGCGATGTGTCGAGCTTCGCCGTGGCCCTGATCAGCAGCTCGAGCCGGCGGCGCTCGGCGCGGAGCCTTTCAAGCGCCAGGTGCAGCACGACCGTCGTCAGCAGTGCGAGCACCGCACCGACGCAGGCGATCGCGGCGAAGTTCGCATCGACGTGGGAATAGACGAGCGGCGCGAGGAAGGCGAGCAGGCCGGCGAGGGAGGTGAGGGCGAAGCGGCGGCGGGGCTGGAACGCCGCGGCGTGCCCGATCGCGAAGAAGTAGAGCAGCGCGAAGGGGCTCCTGGCACCGCCGGTTGAGGCGCAGAGGACGATGATGATCGCGATTCCCCACAGCTCCGCGATCCAGGCCAGCTCGAGGCTCGAGCGGCCTCGCCGCGCGGCCCAGACGAGCGCGATCGCCGTCAGGTAGGCGTCGCCGGCGACCGCCGCGGCGCCCGCGGGCGAGCTGACATCGGGTAGCAGGAAGGAGGTCGCGATCAGGGTGCCGCCGAGCACGTAGAGCCCAGCCGCGCTCAACACCGCCACGCGCGTTTCGCCTTGGCGCTGCGCGCCTCCCCCCGGCCTGCTGTCACTAGCGGACATCGTGTTTATCGATCCTGGCTCCCAGCCGGCCCGTGCGGGATCGCGCCGGCGCGGACTCCGCATGAAGCCTAAAGGGAACGGCGGGGTTGAGCGAGGAGCTGGGCGATTCCCTGCGTCGTCCCGAGCCGGCTCAGCCGCCCGGCGCAAGGCTCTGCAGAGAGAGCTTCGTCGCGTCGAAGGTTTCGCCGGCGGCGGGGGCGTTGACGCCCGGCGAGGCGCCGAATCCGAACATTTCGAAGTCGATCGTGGCGGCGCCCGCGCCGGCACCGGCACCGGCACCGGCGGAGGTCGTCATCTTCATTTCCATGCGGCGGACGAGGTGATGATCGTCGATCCAGACCGTGACCGGGTAGGAGCCGACGCCGGTCTTGGCGATCAGCTGTTTGATCGCCGCCTCGAGCTTGCGGCGGTCGCTCGCCGGGATCTGTTCGGCGGCCCGTTCCAGATCGACCGTTCCCTCGTAGCGGGTCGTCTCAATGCCACGCACGCGTTCGTGTCCGGCCGCCGTCACAGAGCCCCCGCTGCCGCGCAGGTACTGCAGGAACTCGGTCGGGTTCGACTGGCCGCTGCTCAGCGACTGCACGTCGATGCCGAGGCTTGACTCGACCTTCGTGAGGTCCAGCTTCATCCACTTCGCCCCTCCGGGCAGCTTGCCTTCGAACAGCGGCGAGCCCATGTAGAGGACGCCGTCCTTGAAGAGCTCCGTCAGCTGGAGGTGGCCTCCCGGAAGCCGCGCTTGGGCCGCTACGGGCAGGCCGTCGATGTCGAAGAAGAGCTCGCCTTCCTGACGGGACATGTTGAAGGAGCCGTTGCCGCGTACCGTCAGGAAGGAGCCCAGCGCGGGCTCCTGCACGCTCGCCGTCATCGCGATCTGCGAGCCGCCCGAGTGGGTCGTCGCCTGAGCCGCCTGCGCGATCGGGTCGAGCGTCGCCTGAGTCGAGCCGCAGCCGCCGACGGCCGCGGCCAGCGCGACGGCAGCGAGGAGGGCCACGAGGGACCGTGGTGCGAAGCGCGCGCGCATCGAGTCGGGATCGGCCATCCGCAGATGCTGCATTAGCCTGGAGCAATGAGCACCGACGAGTTACCCGCGGCCGAAGCGTCCCATGCAGCCGCGGCCGTCACGGTGTCCCTCGCCGGCGAGCGCGACCTCGGTGAGCTGCTCGCGCTGATGCGCGAATACTGCGACTTCTACGAAGTGAACCCGTCTGATCAGCGGCTCCTGGCGCTCGCCCGGACGCTGATCGCGGACCCCCGGCGCGAGGGGGTTCAGCTGATCGCGCGAGATCCCGCCGGCGGGGCGGTGGGCTTCGCGACGCTCTATTGGAGCTTCTCGACGGCGCGCGCCGCGCCGATCGGCACGATGAACGACCTGTTCGTCGTTCCGCGGGCGCGCGGCCTGCGGGTCGGCGAGCGCCTGATCGAGGCGTGCCTGGAGCGCTGCGCGGCGCACGGCGCGGAGGAGATGGAGTGGCAGACCGCGCCCGAGAACCGGCGGGCGCAGGCGCTCTATGACCGCATCGGCGGGCGTCGCGAGCGATGGCTGAGCTATTCGTTGGAGGTCCCGCGCCGCTAGGGCGCCGGCTAGGCCCGCGCGCCGGTCTGTGGGTCCAGGCGGGACATCTTGACGGCGGCGTCGAGCTCCGAGGAGGCGCCGCCCAGGTAGAGGCCCTTGACGGGCGGGACGTCGGAGTAGAAACGGCCGTGTCCGATCTTCACGTGCGTTTCGCCGGCGAGGCGCCTGTTGGTCGGGTCCGCGCTGACCCAGACGGGCTCCCCCTTGCCACCGGCGCTCGGCAGCAGGGCCTCCAGCCACGCGTGCGTGTCGACCTCGACCGACTCGGTGCCGTCCTCCTCGTCGGCCGACCAGAGGTAGCCCGAGACATAACGCGCGGCGATACCGCGGCGCCGCAGCAGGACCAATGAGAGGTGAACGAAGTCCTGGCAGACGCCGGCCCCGGCCGCGAGGAGGTCGCGCACGGTCGAGCCGACGTAGGTCACGCCGGGCCGGTATTCGAAGCGCTCCGGGACGAGCTCACAGAGCCTGACCAAGGTCGCGAGGGGACTCTCGCCGGCCAGCTCCGCCTCGAGCCCCTCGAGACCGTCGATCGACGGCTGGTCCTGCCAGGGCAGCGCGAACTCGCCGGCGGCGTCCAGGTAGGCCGAGCTTCGGAGGCTCTCCCAGCTTCCCTCCGGGGGCTCGGGGGGGTCGGAGGTGACGACCCGCGCGCGCATGTCGATCGTCAGTTGCTCGTGGCTCGAGGGAATCCCGAACTCGATCACCTCGGTGCCGAAGTAGTCGAGGTGGCGGCTGACGCGGGCCTCCGGCTCGATGCGCGTGTGGAACTCGTCGCAGCGCTGGGTGGAGGTCGTCGCAGGTCTCACGCGGAGCGAGTTGAGGTTGTCCGTCACGGCGGAGTCGTAGCGGTACTCCGTCAGGAAGCGGATCGCGAAATGCACGCTGCTCTCACCTCCGCAGGCCGGCGGAGGCGGTGCCGGCGAAGTAGCGCTCTGCGACGTCCTGGTCGATGCGGGCCAGCTCCTGCTGCGTCTGTTCGCAGATGCCGGTCAGCTCGGCGCCGTCGGGAAGCGCGCGTCGCTGGAAGTCGAGGTCGGCGGCGAGGCGGCTGACGCGCAGCACCGGCTTGGAGTTGCGCGGACCTGCGTCGGCCAGCGTGAAGCGCTCGTTCAGCGAGTCCACGCACGCAGCCACGCTGTCCGGGTAGGCGCGCTCGAACAGCAGGAAGCGCGCGACTGGATGCGCGTTGGGCGGTGCAGTCACGGCACGCAGGTAAGCATGAAACCCGCCGACGGCATGTAGCAGGATCAGCGCCTGGCCGTCGGAGCTCGCCGCGTCACGGACACCGCCGGCGAAGACGGTGGTCGGCAGCGCCACGCGCAGCATCCGCAGGACCATGTCTGCGATCTCGATCTGCCCGCCCGCTTCGAGGAAGCTCTTGGCCTCGTCGCGCAGCATCGAGCGGTTCGCCACGCCCCAGATCAGGGCGGTGCGCTCCTTGACGTACTGGGAGGTCGCAGACGTGCCGGTGGGACCGTCCCAGCGAGGCTGCTCGATGCCTTCGCGGAGCGCGAGGCTGGTCGTGTTGATCGCCTCCCACATCTCGGCGCTGATCACGTCGCGCACCGTCCGCGCACCCTCGCGGGCGCGTTCGATCGAGGCGAGCATCGAGCCGGGCCGCGCCGGGTCGAGTGTCAACTGGTGAAGCCCCGGGCGTCCATTTCCCGGCGCAGCGTCGACGTCGCCGAGCATCGCGAGGAGCCCGCCCGAGCCGAAGCTGACACCTGGCAGTGCGTCGCTCGAGCCCTGTAGCTCGGAGCGGAACACAGCCTCGACCGCGCGCGCGGTGAACTCCGCGCGAGCCAGGTTGCGGCCGAGCCAATACAGCTCGTGGGCGATCCGTGCGAGCATCAGGCGGTCTGCTGCTGTTGCTGCTGTTCCTGTTGCTGCTGTTGCTGTTGCTGCTGTTGGCCGGACCAGGCGCCGTAACGCAGGTCGGGCAGCGCGGGCGGCTGGGTGTCGGCGATCGGCGGCCCCGCCCGGTCCGCGTCGTCGGCGTTGTCCTCGAGCACCCAGGTGTCCTTCGAGCCGCCGCCGCGCGAGGAGTTGACGATCAGCGATCCCTCCTCGAGCGCGACGCGTGTCAGCCCACCGGGAACGATGTCGATGCGCTCCCCGAACACCGCGAATGGCCGCAGGTCGACATGACGAGGGTGCAGCACGCCGTCCTCGCCGACGGTCGGAACCGTTGACAGGCGCACGACGTCCTGGGCGATCCAGCCGTCGGGATGGGCACGGATCACTCCGCGCATGCGCTCGATGTCCTGCTCAGATGCGTGGGGGCCGATCATCACGCCGCGCCCGCCCGACTCGCCGGTCGGCTTGACGACCAGCTCGTCGACGCGGGCGAGCACGTACTCGAGCTGTTCGGGATCGCCCAGCAGGTACGTGCGGACGTTCTCGAGGATCGGCTCCTCGCCGAGGTAGAAGCGGATCATCTCCGGCACGAAGGTGTAGATCGCCTTGTCGTCGGCGACACCCGTGCCGAAGGCGTTTGCGATCGCCACCGAGCCGGCGCGGTAGGCGCGGACCAGACCGGGCACGCCGAGCAGCGAGTCGTGGCGGAACTCGAGCGGGTCGACGAAGTCGTCGTCGAGCCGACGGTAGACAGCGTGCGCGCGCTCGAGGCCCCGTGTGGTGCGCATGTAAAGCACGTCGTCGCGCACGACCAGGTCGGTGGCCTCGACGAGCTCCACACCCATCTGGCGCGCGAGGAATGCATGCTCGAAGTACGCCGGGTTGGCGGGCCCGGGCGTCCACACCACGACGGTCGCCTCGCTCTCCGCCGATGGTGCCACCGCCCGCAGCGCGTGCAGCAGCAGCTGCGGGTAGTGCTCGACGGGGCGCACACGGTATGAGCTGAACAGCTCCGGGACGAGCCTGGCCATCGCGGCTCGGTTCTCGAGCACGTAGGAGATGCCCGACGGGATCCGCACGTTGTCCTCGATGACCTTCCAGCTGCCGTCGCTGTGGCGCACGAGGTCGCAGCCTGCGACGTGCGTGTAGACGCCGCCGGGCGGTCGGATGCCATGCACGGCGCGCGCGAACTGCGGACAGGCGGCGACCAGCCGCCAGGGGACGATTCCCTCGCGCACGATCTCGCGCCCGTGGTAGACGTCGTCGACGAAGTGGTTGAGCGCGCGGATTCGCTGGGCGAGGCCCCGCTTGATGGCGCGCCATTCCTCGCCGCTGAGCACGCGCGGCACGAGGTCGAGCGGAAACGGCCGTTCCACGTGATGCCCGCCCACCCCGCGCGCGGACGAGGTTTCGAACGTGATGCCCTGCTGCATGAAGATCGCATCGCGCCGGCGTCCGGCCTCTGCGAGGCCCTCGCTGCCCAGCCCGTCCAGGGTGCGGATCAGGGGCTCTGCGGTCGGACGCGGCGAGCCGTCGTGCTCGAACAGCTCGTCCAGGAACGGCGCCTGCGGGCGGTATCCGGCCATCGGCGGTGCTTTTACCCGCGAGCTCACCGCGAGATTCTCACCGGTTCGTCGAGTCCGTGCCATGGACGGATGGAGTACGCGACCGC
>DASWFM010000037.1:0-14290 GCA_036394235.1 Solirubrobacteraceae bacterium
CGCGCACCGCCTCGGCCAGCACCTGGCCACGATTGGCGCCGACGTCCACATATGCCCCGTCGGAGCGCATCGCGGACGCGAGCACGGCAACGATCGCGACCTCCTCGCGCAGCGCCTGTCTCGCGCCGGGATAGAAGGCTGCGAGCAGCTCGGGCCGGCGCAGTCGCCGCGACACGGAGGCGACAGCTCGTCTGGTCGGCCCCATCGGGTCATCCTCTCAGACCGGCCCAGCCTGTGAACTAATATCGGGTACGGGATGGGCGAGCGAAGCGGTGGAGCGCCCGGCGTGGCGCAGCGGTCGGGAACGGAGGCCCGAGCCGACTCCGCGATCGCCTCGGCGTTGCTGTTGACCCCGCGCTGGACAAGGGACGGCGGGGTGGCCAGCCATGTGATGGCGAGCGCCGAGGCACTGGCCGGCGAGGGGCTCGACGTCAGGGTCTTGTGTGCCCGCGCCGAGTCCGACGAGCGCATCGGAGGCGTCGAGGTCCTCGAGCATCCAGGTCTGTTCGACGAGCAGCGCGGGCCGGCCGCGCGCCTCGGTCCGGCGTTTGACGGGCCGCCGGATGTGGTCCACGTCCATCAGGTCGACGACCCTGCTCTGGTGCGCTTCCTGCGGGCGCGCGCGCCCGTGGTGGTGAGCGCCCACGGCTACACCGCATGCACCTCCGGCGTTCACTACTTCCAGCCGGGCGAGGAGTGCATGCGGGCCCACGGTCCCGGCTGCATCCCCAACCTGACGCTTCGTGGGTGCGCTCACACCAACAACCCGGGCCGCCTGCCGCGCAACTACCGCCAGGCCGGCCGCGGGCTGCGGACGCTGCACGAGTGCGACCTCGCGATCGCCTATTCCACTGCCGTCGACCGCCACCTGGCGATCAACGGCATCGAGGAGCGCGCGATCGTGCCGCTTTTCACCACCCTCGGCCCCGCGCGCGGCGCCGAGCACGAGAGCGGCCGCCGGGTGCTCTTCGCCGGAAGGATCGTCGCACCCAAGGGCGTCGCCGTCCTGATCCGCGCGGCGCGTGAGGTGGATGCGGAGTTCGTGATCTGCGGTGACGGTTGGCGCCTTGCGGAAATGCGCGAGCTGGCAGCCCGCACCGGTGTGACGGACCGCGTTCGCTTCACAGGGTGGCTCGCCCCGCGGGAGCTCGCCCAGGAGATCGCCGAAGCGTCCGTTGTGGCGATGCCGTCGCTCTGGCCCGAGCCGTTCGGGCTGGGCGGGATCGAGGCCTTCGAGGCGGGCCGCCCCGTGGTCGCCAGCCTCACCGGCGGCATCCGCGACTGGCTGGCGGACGGCGTCAACGGCCTCGGCGTGAAACCGGGCGACGCGGGCGAGCTGGCGCGGGCGCTGAACGAGCTGCTCGACGATCCCGGCCGCCGGCGGGAGATGGGCGCGGCTGGAAGGGAGATGGCGGCCGCGAGGTTCTCCGCGGCGAGCCACCTCTCGGCGCTGCTCGGGGCCTACCGCAGCGCACGCGAGGCCTGGGAGGCCGGCGCGCCTGCGCCGGGTGCCCGGGCGGTCGGGGACTCGGCCTGAGGGGCCTCGCCGTGCGGCTACGATGCGCGCGTGGCCGGCGAGAACACCGACATCGGCCGACGGCCCGCCCTGCTGTGCCTCTCGCCGTCGTTCCCCCCGGACACGACGCCGACCGCGATCCGCGCCGGAAAGCTGCTCGGGCGTCTGAGCCGTGAGTGGGATGTCACCGTCCTCACCGAGAGCGCCGGGCCGCATCCGTCCGCGGCGGTGCGCGTCGAGACGGTCGCGAGCCGCGCGCCACGGCGCCTGCTCGGGTTGCTGCGGCGCCTGCGCCTCGACAAGCTGCTCGAGCTCCTCGTCTGGCCCGACGACTCGATCTTCTGGGTGCGGCCCGCGATTCACGCCGGACGCCGTCTGATCGCCGAGCGCAGGCCGGATGCGATCGTCGTCTTCATGATGCCGTACGGGGGCGGCCTGGCGGGCATCGCGCTGAGCCGCGCCGCCGACCTGCCGCTGATCCTCAACCTCGACGACTCGCCGACCTGCACCGACATGCATCCGAACTTCCCCTCGCGCCTGCATCATCGGCTCGCACGCCGCCTGGAGGACCGCTATGTGCGTCGCGCCGATGCGGTCGTCTACGTCTCCGCGCGGAACCTCGAGCGGGTGCGCTCGCGCCAGCCCGAGTCCCTCAGGGAGAAGATGCACCTGGTCCGCTACGGCGCTGACCGCGAGGACTTCCCGCCCCGGCCCCAGCGCCCCGAGGGCTTCGAGATCGCATACGCGGGCGCGATGTCGGGCTGGTGGTCGCTGCTCGGCGAGGACGGTTCGGACCGGCTCGCGTCCAGACTGTTCGGAGCCTGGACGCGGCTCGGCCGCCACGAGGTGACGCAGCTCGACCAGCGCACCTCCTCCCCCGCGGTGATCGGCCAGGCGATCCTTGCCGCCGTCGCGCGGCACCCGGAGTGGGCGGGAAAAGTGCGGCTGACGATTCACGGCAACCCCTACCCCGAGGCGCTCGTGGCGCGCGCACTGCGCAGCGCAGGCGTCGAGAGCGTCGTCGAGGTTCGCGGCCCGGTGCCCCACAGCGAGGTCGCCGTGACGCTGGCCGAGGCCGATCTGCTGTTCCTGACGCTCCCCGGCCGCGTCGACGGGTCGCCCGGCGGGCGCATCTCGGCGAAGACCTACGAGTACCTGGCCACGGACCGGCCGATCCTCGCCGCGGTACCGCCCGGCGAGAACCGGGACTACCTGTCGGGCAAGCCGGGCGTGTGGCTCCTCGACCCCGATGACGAGCAGGGCATGGCTGCGGCGATCGAGGAGCTCGCCGCTGCCAAGTTCTCGGGATCGCCGCGGACGTTCGATCGCTCCGCGCTGCACGCGGAGGTCTCCTACCGCACGCGTGCCGAGGAACTCGCCTCCGTCGTGCGGGAGGCGATCGCGCGGCGCGTGGCGGCGGAGCGCCCTCAGCGGCTGGGTGCGACGGGCTGAGCTGCCGGCCGCGGCAGGCGCGTCGCCACGCCCGTCAGCGCCCGCAGCAGGGCCGTCGTGGCGAGGGCGCTGCGCTCCACGCCCATCGCGCTGCCCGCGAATGCCGCGCCCCGTTCGCCGAGCTGGCGCCGGTGCGTCGCGTCCTCGAGCAGCATCGCGATGCCGTCGGCCAGGCCGCTCGGCGTCGGCGCCACGGTCAGCGCCGCCCCGGCCGCGCTCAGCTCGGGCCAGCGCCGCGGACCGTCGATCGCGACGACCGCCGTTCCGGACGCAAGGGATGCCGCCAGCGTGCCCTTGCGCGAGGTCGGCCCCGACGGTTCGAGGTGAAGCAGCACGTCGCATGCCGCCAGCTCGTCGGCGAGATCCTGCGCAGGCAGCACGCCAGAGAACGACAGAGTCCCCTCGATACCGCGCTCGCGGGCGCCGGCCAGCCAGCGCTCGCCGGCAGGCGATCCTGCGCCGGGAGCGCCCAGCAGACGTAGCCGGGGCGCCGTGCCGCGATCGTCCAGCAGGCGCATCGCATCGAGGGCGATCGCGATCGCGGCCCCCTCGTAGCCATAGCCAAAGAGACCGACCGCGGGCGGCCCGCCCGTACCCGCGGCTGCACCGTCCGACGGCGCGGGCAGGTTCGAGAAGACCGGCGCGAGCCGCACCGTACGCGCCGGGAGCCAGCGCCGCGCCGCGAGCCATTCCGCCCGGACGGGCGCGGTGACGAGGACCGCCGCCGAGCTGCGCATGACGCCGCGCAGCGCCGCTGCCTGGCTGAGCGCCCAGGCCTTGCCGCGCAGCCCGCCGCGCCGCCACGGGTAGACGAACTCGTGCAGGACCGTGACGACCGGCAGGCCGCTGCGGCGCAGCTCACGCAGTACGGGCCGAACGAACAACGGGAAGCCGCGGTACCCGTAGGAGAACACCGAGTAGTGAAAGAGGATCGCCTCCGCGCTCTCCTCCTGCAGCTGCCCGGGCAGGGCCGATGCCCACGCCGACACCTCGGCGCGGGCGCCGAGGGGCGTGGAGGCCTCGCGGCCGAGCCAGTGCCAGGTGGGGAGCACGCCGTGCCCCACCAGCGCCTCGGAGAGCACCCGGGCGTGGTCGCGGACGCCGCACGTGCGGCTCGGCGAGACGCCGACGACGGCAAGGCGCAGCGCGTCCTCGCCCTGCTGCTGCGGCGCGCCGCTCATACTCCCCCTGCTGTGGTGAGGATCTCGCGCCGGTAGGCAGCCTCGATCGCCTCGGTCAGCGCTGCCAGCTCGCCCGTCGGCAGCACGAGGCCCTCGCCGTCGCCGTCGATCAGCTCCTTCATGCCGGTGTCCTCGCTGACGATCACGGGCACCCCGGCCGCGAGTGCCTCGGCGGGCGCGTAGCCGAAGCCGTCCTCGTAGGCCGGGTGGACGCACAGGTTCGCATCGCGCAGCCGCGGCAGCGGATCGCCCGGGCACACCTCGATGCGCCCGTCGGCCGCGAGCGCCCGCTGCACGAAGCGTCTCATCCCCGGCGTCCCCCAGCCGCCCACGAGACGCAGGCGCAGCTCGAGCCCGGGTAGGGCGCGGACCGCGTCGATCAGCAACGGCACCCCCTTGTGGACCGAGAGGCTGCCGACGTAGACGATCTCGTAGCGTCCGCTCCGAGGCGCCGGGCGCTGAGGCCGGTAGCGGGCCTCGGGCGTCAGCGGGAAGCGGACCAGTCGCTCCTCCCCCACCCCCTCCTCGAGGAACGACTCACGGATGTACTCGCTGGCGTGGTAGATGCGGTCGGCTTGGCCGTACTCGGCGAGGTTGCGATCGATCAGACGCGTCGCCCAGGAGCCCTCCAGGGGGTAGGCCCGATGGGCCAGGGCGTGCTGGCGGGCGAGGCGCCGCAGGTGCGGGTTGGCGGAGACGATCGACGCCGAGCGATAGCCGGCCCGCCGCGCCGCCGCGAGCTGCAGGAGCGCCTGGCCGTTGAAGGCGAGCAGGTGCTCGGCGTCGGGCAACGATGCGGCCGCATACGCGTCGAACTCGACCATCGCGGCCCGCGCGCGCACACCGGGCGAGCTGGGCAGCATCGGCCACGCCCGCAGCACCGCTGCGAGGTACGGGACACCGGCGCCGTGCTGCGGCCGGCCCCTGCGCTCGGCGCCGGAGATCACGTGCGCCCGCGAGCCGCCGCGCCCGAGCGCCGCGACGATCTCCTGCAGGTGGCGCCCGAGCCCACCGGTTCCGGGTGCGGCGGTGCACGACACGGCTGTCGGACCGGGCAACAGCGCCGCGGCCTGGACCGCGGCCGCCGCCTCGCGACGAGACGCCCCGGCGTCAGTCGATGCGGTCATAGCCCCAGAGCGTTACGAGGTCGCGACCGAGGTACTCGCTGAGCGCCACCACCTCGCCCTTGAAGCGCCGGCGCAGCCCGAGCATCACCTCCTCCTCGGGCGGCGGGGGCGGGCCCATCACGAGGTGGCGCTGGGTTGCACCGATCGCGCGCCGGCGCAGCTCACCGGGGATCACGGCCTTGAGGCCGCTCTTGACGACGCGGGAGACGGGGTCTCGGCCCACCGAAACGCGGTTCAGTAGCTCGTCGGCGCGCTGCGAGCGCATGCTGATCACACTCGGGTTGGCGTCGGTCACCTCGACCGGCGGGGTGTCGTCGACGCCGAGGAAGCGCCGGACCGTTCGCACCGTGCCCTCGTTGTCGGCGCGAAAGTCGTCGTAGATCAGGACCAACACCTGCTCGCGCGGGAACACGGCGTGATAGCGGCGGAGCTGCTCGACGTAGCGCAGGTGCTCGGAGTACATCAGCAGCTGCGGGCGGTGCGAGCGGCGCGGGATGCGCTTGCCCTCACGGCGGGCCGGCTCCAGCGCGATCGCATCGCCGAGTCGCTTGGCGGACTCGACGTGGGTGCGCAGGAGCTGCTGGTGCAGCGAGCGCAGGAAGCTGGACGGCTCGCGCAGGATCGCGATGATCCTCGCGTCGGGAAGCAGCTCGGCGATGTGCGCCGCGGCGTCGGCCGAGAGCAGGTATGTCGAGGAGGCCTCCCCGGCGCGCTGATCGGACCCTGCCGCCGCGAACAGCGCGAGGTACTCGGGCAGCGACGTCGGCGTCGCCGCCTGCCGCGGCGGCTGCCACAGCGGCCGCATGTCGTGCGCGAAGAACCACGGCTCCTTCAGCTCCGGCATGAAGATCTGCGGATGGCTGCGGAGCATCTCGTACAGCGCCGTGGTGCCGCACTTGGGGTGCCCGACGATGAAGAAATCGGGCATCTTGGTCTGCGCTGGGCGGGCGGCCGTCGACGGTTCAGTCGATGCCGTCATAGCCCCAAAGTCTAACGAGGTCCCTGTCCAGGTACTCGCTGAGCGCGACCACCTCGCCTCGGAAACGGCGGCGCAGATCGGCCATCACCAGCTCGTCGGCGGGCTGGGGCTTGCCGTACACGGCGCGACGTTGCAGTACCTGCAGGCCGCCGCGACGAACCGCCCTCGGCGTCAGCGCCTTGATCGGCGCCTTCAGCGTCCTGCCGAGCGGCCCACGGCCGAGATACAACGAACGGATCAGCTCGTTCGCGCGCGGCGAGCGCACGCGCACGCTGGGGTTCGCCTCGCTCAGCTGCACTGGGGCGGAGTCGTCGACGCCGATGAACGACATCACCTGCCGCACGGTGGCCTCGTTGTCGGCCCGGAAGTCGTCGTAGATCAGCACCAGAACCTGCTCGCGCCCGAACGCCTCGTGGTAGCGGCGTAGTTGATCGACGTACTGCACGTAGTCGGCGTAGACGAGCCCGGGACGGCGCGCAAGCTCGGGCTCGGAGCGCCGCTCGGCCTCGAGCGAGATCGCCTTCGCGAGGTCCTTCTCGGTCTCGACGTGGTCTCGGATCAGCTCCATGTGCAGCGAGCGCAGGAAGCTCGTGGGCTCGCGCAGGATCGCGACGATCCGTGCCTGCGGCTGCAGCTCGGCGATCGTGGCGGCGGCCTCGCGCGAGCGCAGGTACGACGGGGAGGCCTCGCCGGCGCGCTGGTCGGGCCGCGCCTGGGCGAACAGGGCGACGTACTCCTCGAGCGTACCCGGGTGGGTGCCGGGCGGCGTTCGCGGATGCAGCTCGCGGGCGAACCAGCGTGTCTCCTTGAGGTCCGGCATGAAGACCTCGGGATGGCGCCGGAGCATCTCGTAGAGGGCCGTCGTCCCGCACTTGGGATGTCCCACGATGAAGAAGTCCGGGACCCTCCCCGCCGGGGTGGACGGGGGCTGCGCCTCAGAGCCGGTCATAGCCCCAGAAGGACACGAGGTCGCGGTCGAGGTACTCGCTGAGCGCCACGACCTCGTGCCTGTAGCGGCGGCGGATCTCCAGCGCCTCGCGCTCGTCGGGCGGCCGGGGCGCAGCCTGCTGGAGGCGTCGCTGGACGCCGAGCGCCGTGCGGCGAACGCGTTGCGAGGTGACCGCCTTGATCGCGGCTTTGCCCGCCCGCGCCGGCGGCGTGCTGCCCATGTAAAGCGACCGCACGACGCCCTGCAGCCGGGGCGAGCGCGTGCCCACCGCCGGGTTCTTCTCGACGGGCTCGATCGGCACGTTCTCCTCGACCTCGAGGAAGCGCAGCACCGTGCGCACGGTCGCCTCGTTGTCGGCCCGGAAGTCCTCGTAGATCAGCACCAGCATCCGCTGCCGGCCGAACACCGCCCGGTAGCGCTCCAGCTGCTCGACGTAGCGCACGTGCTCGGAGTACTGCAGCGATTGCGGCCGGGCCGAGGCGGCCGGGAGCGCCTTGCCTTCCTCGCGCAGGGACTCGAGCTCGATCGCCCGGCGCAGGTCCTTCTCGGTCTCCACGTCGGTGCGCAGGAACTGCATGTGCAGCGAGCGCAGGAAGCTCGCCGGCTCGCGCAGCAGCGCGATGATCCGTGCCCGCGGCTGCAGCTCGCCGATGCGCCGCGCGGCATCGTGGGAGAAGAGATATGACGGCGTCGCCTCACCGGCCCGCTGGTCGGCCGCGGCGCCCTCGAACAGGGCGAGGTACACGTCGAGCCGGTCCGGGTGCCGGGGGTTTTCGCGGCTGCGATTTGCGGCCCGCAGCTCGGGAGCGAAGAACCAGGTCTCCTTGACCGGCGACATGTATATCTGCGGGTGGGCCGCGAGCATCTGGTACATCGCGCTGGTCCCACTCTTGGCGTGCCCGACGATGAAGAAGTCCGGGAGCCGCGCGCCGCCCGCGTGCGCCTCCACCCCTGCCGCCGCCTCGTTCATCTCTCTAGGAGTCTAGGCCCGCTCTGGCGTCCTACCGGTGTGCTGTGCCTGCGGGGGGCCCTGCGCCGCCGGCTTCGCGACCGGCCTCAGCAGTGAGAACACGGCCCGCCACGGCAGATGCAGCAGGGCGGTGATCCGCGAGCGCTTCGGTGGCCGCTCGGGGTCGGCTTTCAGCGCCACCACGTCTCCTCGCAGCAGGCGATTGCCTTGGAACGCGAGGCCGGTCCGCAGCGCTGTCAGGTCGGGAACCTCCGCGCCGGACCCGACGCGGTCGAGGATCTGGCGGATCACCCCGGCGGGGTCCGCGATGAACGCCTCGTGCCGGATGAACAGCCGGCGCGAGCGCGGCTGGCGAAGGAACACCAGCAGCGACAGCATGTTCGTCAGCCACAGGTAGGCGTTTGCCGTCGGCATCTTCCAGGTCTGCTTGTGAGGGACGTTCTTCCGCCCGTAGGAGGCGACGACCGACTGCGGGTTGCGGACCAGGAACAGCAGGTGAAGCTCGATGCCGTCGAGCTTCTGCAGCTGAGCCGCCCGGCGCGGGAAGTGCGAGCTGTCGACGACGTGGGTGGCTCCCGTGACCCGGCCGATCGCGCGGTATAGATCCTGTGTCACCCGCCTGTAGCGCCGGCCGCGACGCAGCTGGTCGAGCCAGGTGCCGGGCCGCAGCAGGGCGCTCGACTGCTCCAGTGCCCGCGCACCCAGGCGAAGAAGCTCGGGCGGGACGTCGACCTGTTCGCGCACCCGCCTCCACAGCTCGGCCCGCTCCTCGCCCTCGAGCGGCGGGCGCCCGTCGTAGCGGAGCCATCTGGCGACCTCCCCGGCGAAGAAGACACCGTCGCAGTTGCCGAGCGTGAGGCCGAGGATCGTGCTGCCGCTGTGGCCCGCCCCGATCACGTAGACGACCTTCGTCCGCTCACCCGCCGGCGCCCGCAGCTCGCCCATCGCTCTCAGCACCTGCCCGCCGGCGTCGGCTCACCGGCGCCGCTCAGTGCCGGTCGGAGCCGGGTGAAGAGGAGCGTCCAGGGAAGGTTCAGCAACGCGGTCACCCGGGCGCCCCGCCACAGGCGCTGTTCGGGGCTGCGCTCCAACGCGACCACCTCCTGACGCAGCAGGTTGTTGCCCTGGAACGCGAAGCCCGTGCTCAACGCCCCGAAGTCGGGCAGCTCCACCGGGGACCCGATCCAGGTGAGCATCCCGGCCAGCACCCCCTCCGGATCTGCCATGAACTGCTCGTAGCGCACGAGCAGCCGCCGGCGGCGGGGCTGGCGCAGGAAGGCGAGCACCGAGAGCGCGTAGGTGAGCCACAGATACGCGTTGGTGCTGAGCACCCCGAACTGCCTGAAGTCAGCGTCGTCGCGGACGTAGGAGGAGACGACGGCCCGCGGGTCGCGGACCACGAACAGCAGGTACACATCGATGCCGGGCAGCGACTGCAGCTGCAGGGCGCGGCGCGGGAAATGCGAGGTGTCGACGACGTGGCTGACGCCCGCCGCGTCGGCGACGGCCCGATAGAGCTGTTCGGTGATGCGCCGGTAGGGCCCCCGCAGGCGGCGCCGGGAGAGCCACCGGTCGGCGCGGAGGAGTGCCCCCGATTTCTCGAGCAAGCGGGCCTCGCGACGGGGGAAGTCCTCGGGAACCTCGACATTTCGCTCGACCTCCGCCCAGAAGGCGGCCCGCGCGGCGCGCGTGCGTCCGCGGATCGGCGAGACGCCGCCGCGCCCGATCCACAGATGCAGCTCGCCCGCGCAGAACACATCGGGGCAGTTGCCGAGGGCGACGCCGATGATCGTGCTGCCGCTGCGACCCGCGCCGAGCACGTAGACCACCTTTGGCCTGTCCGTCCCTTCCATTCCTTTCGTCCTCAGCTCGGAGAGCCGGTGAGCTCGTGGATCTCAGGGCCGCGCCGTGCGCCGGCGCCGGGCGGCGTGCTGCGCGGCGGGCCCACGAGGCGGGCGAGCGCCGCCGATACTCCGCTGCAGACGATCTCCGGAGCGAACAACCGCTCCGCCTCGGCGCGGCAGGCCGCGCGCAGGCCGGCGGCGTCGGCAGCGAGCCGCTCGAGCATCGCCACGACCGCTGCCGCCATCGCCTGCGGGTCGCCGGGGGGCGTTGTCGTGGCGACCTCGGAGGAGAGCTGCTCCATCGCTCCGACCTCGCTCGTGGCGACGACCGGTACCCCGGCGGCGAGCGCCTCGGCGACGGTCAGCGCGAAGGCCTCGTAGCGGCTGGCCTGCAGCAGCACGTCGCTGCGCTCGAGCTCCCCCGGCACCTGCGTGCTCTGGACGTGGCCGGCGTATTCGGAATTCTCCGGCGGGAGCTCGTCGAGCACCCTCGTGTAGTCCGACCACACGCTCGTGCCGCCCACGACCCGCACGCGGGCGCGGATACCGCCTTCGTGCAGGAGCCGTGCGACCGCGACGACGTCCTCGATCCCCTTGCCGGTGGCTATGCGGCCGAGCACGATCACGGTCGGCGGATCCCCGAGCGTCCGCACGAAGTTCTCGAAGCGCTCGAGCCGCACCGGGTTCGGCACGACCACGCTGTCCCGCTCGGCTAGGCCGTAGTCGCGGATCAGGTGCTCTCGGAATATCTGGCTGATGCAGATCACGAGTGACGCCCGCCTGATCTGCCTGCGCTGGACGCGCCTCCGCGACCACAGCACGGCGCAGGCGATCGCGAACGCGTATGCCGGCCGGCCCTGGAAGCTGAGACGCCGCTCGCGGATCAAGAAGCGCAAGGCGTCGGCGCTGCTCTGGCCGGGGTGCGCGACGAGCGGCACCGAACTTCTGAGCCGGCGCGGGATCGAGAGATTTTCGACGTTCGAGAACTGGTAGCACAGGTCGTAGGGGTCCTCCCGATGGCGTCGCATGAGGACTCTGCGTTGGCGCAGTGACGCGAGCGCGCGGACCGCCAGCGAGCTCAGGAAGGCCGTCAGCCTCGTCCTGCTGTACCAGCGGTTCCACTGCCAGCGGCTGGTCCCCCACACGAACGTGAGGTTCTCGATGCCGCTGATCCGCGGCGGCAGCTCCCGCTCCGCGGACGGGAAGAAGCAGTCGATCCGATGGCCGAGCGCGGCGAGGCCGTGGAGCAGGTCGGTGGCGATGCCGGGAACGCCGCCGCTTTCCTCGGCGGGCGCGAATCCGATCCATGCGATGTGAAGGGGCCGGGCCGCCACGGCGCCCGATTGTACGGTCGTGCGCAGTGACTCGGGCGGCCCCTCAACCGGGCCGCTCATAGCCCCAGAGCGAGACGAGATCGCGGTCGAGGAACTCCGACAGCGCCACCACCTCCGCGGCGAAGCGGCGGCGCAGCTCGGCCATCAGCTGTTCATCGGCCGGCTCGGGATCGGAGAACACGATCCGCCGCTGCGTCGCGTAGAGGGCCCGCCGGCGAAACCGATCCGGCGTGAGCGACTTGATCGTCGCCTTCATGGTCCGCGATGCCGGGCCGCGGCCCACGCCGATCGCGTGTACGAGCTCGTGCAGGCGCTGCGAGCGAGCGCGGACGGTCGGATTCGCCTCGCCGGTGCGGATCATTACGGTGTCATCGACCTCCAGGAAGCGCATTACACGGCGCACGAAGGCCTCGTTGTCGGCGCGGAAGTCGTCGTAGACGAGCACGAGGATCTGCTCGGGCGCGAACACCGCGTAGAAGCGGCGCAGCTGCTCGACGTATCGGACGTGCTCGGAGTAGAGCAGCGCGGTCGGCCAGTAGGTATGGCGCGGAATCTCACGGCCCTGGCGACGGGCCGGCTCGAGCTCCAGGGCGCGCCGCAGGTCAGTCTCGGTCTCGACGTAGGTCTGCAGGAACTGCAAGTGCAGCGAGCGCAGGAAGCTCGCGGGCTCGCGGAGGATCGCGATCACGCGCGCGGCCGGCGCCACCGCGGCGATCGCCGCGGCCGCCTGTCTGCTCCAGAGGTAGTGGGCGGTCGCCTCGCCCGTGCGCTGGCCGGGACGGGCGCCGGCGAACAGCGCGAGGTACTCCTCGAGCGTCGCCGGCGTGCCTTCGGGGCGGGGCGGCGTGCGGACGTGCAGCTCCGGGGCGAAGAACCATGGCTCCTTGCAGCCGGGCATGTAGATGTCGGGGTGCCGGCGCAGCGCCTCATACAGCGCTGTCGTCCCGCTCTTGGGGTGCCCGGCGATGAAGAAGTCGGGGACGCCCGGCGCCGCGCCGGGCGCATCCCGTGCGCCGCCGTCGGCCCGCGTCTCGCCGGGGCGCGCGAGGCTGCTCTCGCTGCTCAAGGCCTCGTGCCGGCCGCGATCGCCGAGGCCGAGCGGTAGTAGGCGTTGTTCTCGCTCAGGGCCTCGATCGTATCGAACGCTACGAGCCGGCCCCCCATGATCACCATCACTCGGTCGCAGACGTCGAGCGTCGACATGCGGTGCGCGATGATGAACAGGGTCAACTCGTCCTTGAGGTCGTTCAGGGACTGCTGGATGCGGGCCTCCGATTTCGGGTCCAGCGCGCTGGTGGGCTCGTCGAGTACGAGCACCTCGGGCCTGGCTGCGAGCGCACGGGCGAGACACAGGCGCTGCTGCTGACCACCGGAGACGGCGTCCGCGCGCGGTCCCACGACGGTCTCGTAGCCCCGCTCCCAGCTCATGATCTCGTCGTGGATGTGGGCGAGCCGCGCCGCCCGTTCGACCGCCGCCTGGTCGATCTCGCGCTCGAAGCGCACGTTCTCGGCGACCGTCGCGTGCAGCAGTCGCGGTTCCTGCGGCACGTACACCACGCGGCCGTGCCAGTCGGCCCGCAGGAAACGCTCGGCGGGCAGGCCGTTGACGAGGTAGTTCCCGGACTTGGGCCGCCGCAGCTGCAGCAAGATCTGGATCAGCGTCGACTTGCCGGCGCCGGTCGGGCCGATCACGCCGATCACCTCTCCGCGGGTCACCTCGAAGCTGACGTCTGAGAGCACCGGCTGGCCGACGCGGTAGGCGTAGGACACCCCCCGGAAGGCCAGCGTCTGGACGTTCTGCAGCGGCACGTCGCCTTCCGGCGGCGCGCTCTCGGCGTAGCGCCGCTCGGCATCCTGGGTGCGCTCGATGAAGGGCAGCGTCTGCGAGAGGCTCTGGAAGGTCGCCAGTCCCTGCTGGCCGCTGCGAGCCGAGCGGACGAGCAGCAGGATGATCGCTACCAGCGAGGGGGTGTTGCCGACGCCGATCCCATGCAGGATCCACAGCGCGGCCACGAGCATGATCAGGATCAGGCTCTGAAAGATGTTGGGAACCAGTTTCGCCAGCACCTGGGTCGAGAAGAACAGCTGCTTGGCCTGCTGGACGAGTGCGTCGATGCGCGTGCGCTGCGCGCCCGCGACGCCGAAGACCTGCGTCTCCTCGGCCAAGCGGATCGCCTCGTTGATGCCGCTCGCGTAGGAGACCTGCGCGCGCGAGAGCGCGCGGGCGCGGCGCACGCCGAGCTTTTTCAACGGCCGCACGGCGGTGAAGATCGCGACGCCGGACACGAGGATCCCGGCCGCCGCCCAGGGGTTGAGAACGAAGGCGGTGACGAGCAGCGCGAAGAACTGCAGCGAGTTGGAGATCAGCCCGGTGGCACCGACCGCGCCGCCGGTGGCCTGCATCGTCTGGCTGGTCATCGTGTCCTGGAGCTGACCCTCCCGGTCCAACGACTGCACCTCCCAGGAGGCGCCGGTGTAGGCGTGGAACAGCTTCGTGCGCAGGCTCGCCTGCACCTCGGAGGCGATCCGCGAGGGCAGAATCGAGATCGGGATCTGCATCGCGAGGCGGATCAGGGCCAGACCTAGTGCGATCGCCAGTAGCGTGACGATGCTGAAGGTGAGGTGCAGGCCCGCGACATGGATGTGGACCCGCTTCTGATGGCCGACGAACGACGCTCCGACCTCGGCGATCAGGGCGAGCGTGCCCGCTTCCGCGAAGCCCGACACCAGGGAGCTGAGGGCCAGCGCCACGACCGTCCTGCGCCGGTCGCCGAGCAGTACGTCGAGACGTTTCAGCATCGAGAGCTCGCCCGTGTCCTCCTTCGTTGCGGTTGAGCGGCGGCCGTTCACAGCGCACCGCCGGAGACGGCAGGCACGAGCGGCGTGGCGCGATCGATCGGGGCAGACGCCCCAAAGGCCTCGGCGCGTCCGTCACCGG
>DASWFM010000038.1:0-6411 GCA_036394235.1 Solirubrobacteraceae bacterium
CGGCGTCGTCCCGGACAACGCGAGCGTCACAGCCACAGATTCAGCCGGCGCCCAAAGCTCGGTCCCGCTGTCGGGCCAGGCATTCATCCTGACAGCGGCGAACGCAGCCAGCTTCACGATCCACACGCCAAGCGGCACCGCAGTAACACACACACTCCCATCAACCCCACCCCCCGGCCCGCCCGGCAGCTAGGGCGCGAGAGATCCGCAGGGCTCCCTGATTCGCCGGTCGCGCGGCGCACAGGGCAACGGGCGTGGGTCGTCGACAGCTAATGCATCGGGCTGCTGTCTCCGCTCGGCTGCGGCTCACGGCGCCTCTGGCTCACTGACCCGACGCCCAAGGACGAGAGCCGCGCGTCGTCCTGAGTGGACGCTAGGTTGAAAACGATGTCGACGCTCTCGCCGCGCCCGACGCTGTGCTGGCTCATCCCCGCTGGGTGTCTCGACCGGCTACATGAGCAAGTCGCAGGGCGACTGGCCGCAACAGGTTGCTGAAGCTTGGGACGCTTCGCCGTTCGCGGTCGAGCTCTCGGCTCTGTCGGAGGGGGAGCTTGACGGGCTCGTGAGCTATCTCGCGGGCAATCCGCGGCTTCCCTTCCACTTCTGAGCATCTACGGTCCTTCCAAGGCACGCGCAATGCCCGAGGAGGCACTTGTTCGCGTGCTCGTCCGTCTCGCCGATCGGGCGCAAGCGATCGTCATGCACCCAGACACGATGCTCGACCCGGGAGCCACACCGCGTACTAGGCGCTCGCGAGCTCGTCGTGGCGCCTGATCCACGTCGGGTTCGCCGGCTCTCCCTCTGCTCGCCCGAACGGCACCCGGTCGAGGATCGGGTAGTAGACCATCAGCGGCTCCAGGCCCCGCGCGGTCGTCGCGTAGGTCATGTAGACGTCATCGCCCGAGCGGGCGAAGACGGTGAGCCCAGGCCGCTCCTGGATGAAGCTGACAGCGTCCGTTCCGCACTCCTCCGCGAACATCGAGACGATCGGCCCGCCGCCGTCTGCGACGAACTCGCTCACAGCCTCCTTACTCCGCGACTGTTCGAAGTCGAAATTGAAATCCGACTCGTATGAAGAGGCCCACTTGAAGTGCCAGCCCATCCGCTCCCGGTAGGCCAGCAGCTTCTCGATCGGTGCCCGCGAGACGCAGGTCATCGTCACGTCGCGGGCCGCGAGCTGCGTCAGAACGCCGTCGAAGCTGTCCGCAATCGACGAGCACACCGGACACCCCGCCTCGAACTCGGGGCCGAACATGAAGTTGTAAATCGCCAGTTGAGAGCGACCGTCGAAAAGCTCCGCAAGGCTCTTCGTGCCGTCCTCGGTCTCGAAGCTGTAGGCCTTCTCGACCGGCACCCAGGGAAGCTCTCTGCGCTCATCGGCCAGCTGCTGATTCAGGCGGGTCAGCTCCTTCTCCCGCTCGAGCAGCTCCGCCCGTGCCGCGTCCCACTCCTCTCGCGATCCGACAGCGTGCTCCGGCATGGTGTCCTCCTTGGTCGTCGTGGTTGCGTTCAGCAGTATAGTTAGCGAAATGGCTAACGATGTTTTTACCGCACTCGCCCATCCGATCCGGCGTGAGATCGTCGACCGGCTCAGCGGCGGAGCAGAAACGGTCGGCGAGGCCAGTCACGACCTCGGCGTCTCCAAGCCGACGATCTCCCGCCACCTCAAGCTGCTCGAGGAAGCCGGGGTGATCACGCGGGTGATCGACGGTCGCACCCATCGCCTCAGCCTCCAGCCAGATACGCTCGCCGGCGCGGCGGAGTGGATCGAGAGCCAGCGCACACGCTGGGAGCGCCTGTTCGACGTTGTCGGCGATTATCTGGAGGAGCGCAAATGACCGAGCACCAGGAGCGGACCCTCCGCATCGAACGGACCTTCGACGCCCCCGTCGAGAGGGTCTTCGAGGCCTGGACCAGCGAGGAGGTGCTGCGCCGCTGGCTCCATGCCAACCCGGCCTGGGAAACGCCGACCGCCGAGGTGGACCTTCGCGTCGGAGGGCGGATCCGCATCGTCATGCGCGACCCCTCCGACGGAGCGGAGTACGGCGCGACCGGCGGCTACACGGTCGTGGATCCACCCCAGCGGCTCGTTTTCACGTGGGTCTGGGACGAGGCTCCCGAGACCCCTCAGCTGATCGAGCTGGAGTTCAGCGAGCGGGAGGGGCGGACCTCGGTGCGGATGACCAACAGCGCGATCCCGAGCGATGGGCGCCTCGAAAGCCAGCAGCGCGGCTGGAACGCCTGCTACGACAACCTCGACCGCCTGTTCGCGCGATGAGCACGGCCGCGAGCCAGAGCCGCGGCGTGTCTCCCACGAGGGACCCCGCGGCCTGGCCGCTGATCCTCCTCGTGACGCTCGCCGGCGGCTGTTGGGCGGTCACCGTGAAGCGCATGCACGGCATGGACATGGGCCCGGGGACGAACCTCGGCGGCCTCGGTTGGTTCGCGGTCGTGTGGCTCACGATGATGGCCGCGATGATGCTGCCCTCGCTCTCGCCGATGGCCCTCGCCCATGCTCGCGCTGCGCCCCGGGGCCGGGCGCGGTCGATCGCGGGGACCTTCTCGTTCGCCGCCGGCTACATGCTGCCGTGGGCGGCCTTCGGCCTGCTCGCCTACATGTTGGTCGACGGCGTCCGCGCGCTCGAGATCGGCTTTCTCGACTGGCAGCGCGCGGGCCGATACGTCGCCGGCGGCGTGATCGTCGCTGCGGCTCTCTACGAGCTGACCCCGCCCAAAGCGAGATCCCTGCAACGCTGCCGCGACTTTCGCCCGCTCCGCCGCAGGGCGGGCCTGCTCGGCGCCCTCGCGATGGGCGTCGAGCAGGGATGGTTCTGCGTCGGCTGCAGTGGTGCCATGATGGCCGCCCTCTTCGCCCTCGGCGTCATGAGCATCCCCTGGATGCTCATGATCGCCGCGCTCGTCGCGGCCGAGAAGCTGCTCCCTCGAGCGGCGCTCGCGACCGGCGCCACGGCGGCCCTGCTGGCAGTGCTGGGCCTCGCGATCCTTCTCGTTCCGGACCAGGTCCCGTGGCTGACGATCCCGATGCAGATGTGACCTGCGCCTCGACGCCTCCGAGCGCGAGTGCACACGCAGGCCGATCTCACATCCCCCGCCCTCGCTACGTTCTCCAGGCATGACAACTCCCGACGAAGCGCAGATCCTGACCTTCGACACCGCGCTCGGGCGCTGCGGCCTTGGCTGGAGCGCCGCGGGCATCTCCGCGGTTCACATGCCCGGCTCGCCGGCCGCCCAGCGCCCGGAGCAGGTCCGCGCCCCGCAACCCCCGCCAGAGGTCCGCCGCGCGGCGGCGGCGATCTCCACGCTGCTCGACGGCGAGCGCACCGACCTGCGCGACGTCCTCCTCGACATGGCCGGGCTCGACGGCTTTCGCCGCAGCGTCTATGAGCTGGCCCGCCGGATCCAGCGCGGCCGGACCACCACCTACGGCGAGATCGCCCGGGCCCTCGGCAGCCCCGGCGCCGCCCGCGAGGTCGGCTCCGCGCTCGCCCGCAACCCCTTCCCGATCATCGTTCCGTGCCATCGCGTCCTGGCGGCGACGGGCGAGTTGCACGGCTTCTCCGCACCGGGTGGCATCGCAACGAAGCGACGCATCCTGGAGATCGAGGCGGCACCCGGTTTCGCCCAGCAGCCCCTGTTCGCCTGAGGGCCTCCCTCAGAGGATCGCCTCGGGCGGGATTCGCGCCTGCGACATCACCACCCGGTTGCCGCGGATCGGCACGTCCTCGGCGAGCAGCCGCGCCCGCTGCTCGTCGCCCTTCGGCCACGTGCCGTCGCTGCGCACCACCCGCCACCACGGTAGGCCCGCGGGCATCCGGGCCAGCGCGCGTCCGGCGTACCGGGCCGCTCCCGGAGAGAGGTCGCCGTAGGTCGTGACGTGGCCGCGCGGCACTCGTCCCACCCTCGCATAGATCGTCTCCATCGCGACGGCCATCAAGGCGCAAAGCTAGCGCTCCGGCGCGGCCCACGGAGCGACATGGCCGCCTGCGAACGCTCCGGCGACCCACCGGAGCGACATGGTCGCCTCGGCCACGCTCCGGCGGCCCACGGAGCTACATCGCCGCCTCGGCAACGTTACGCTCGCGGCGATGGCGATCACCACCCCTCCCGATGGCCTCAACACGGGGCCGGATGGCCTCACGCGCTGCTGGTGGGCCGCCTCCGCACCGGAGCTCCTGGACTATCACGACACGGAGTGGGGCTTCCCGGTTGCCGATCAGATCCGGCTGTTCGAGAAGCTCTCCCTCGAGGGCTTCCAGGCCGGGCTCTCGTGGCTCACCATCCTGCGCAAGCGAGAGGCCTTCCGCGCCGCCTTCGCGGGCTTCGACTTCGTCCGCGTAGCCCGGTTCGGCGACCGCGACGTCGAGCGCCTGCTCGCCGACGCCGCGATCGTGCGCAACCGCAAGAAGATCGAGGCGGTCATCAACAACGCCGAGCGAGCCCTCGAGCTGGTCGAGGCGGAGGGCTCGCTCGGCAGTTACGTCTGGCGCTTCGAGCCCGCGCCCCGGCGCGGTCGCTTCGACCGCGCCGCGCTGACCGAACTCGCCACGACGCCTGCCTCGCACGCCCTCGCCAAGGACCTCAAGCGGCGGGGCTGGCGCTTCGTCGGCCCGACCACCGTTTACGCCTTCATGCAGGCGATGGGACTTGTCGATGACCACCTCGACGGCTGCCACGCCAAGCCGGCGGTCGAGGCCGCCAGGGCGCGTTTCGCCAGGCCGTAAGACGTTCGTTTGCCTTCCTCCAAATGGAGTATTGGATAACGGGCCGGATGCCCCTAACGTGAATGGAGCGCAGCGGTGGCCCGGTCGCCGACGCCCCCTTCAGGCGGCCAGAATCTCGCCGCTGTGCGCCCCGACCGCCTGCAGGCTTTCTGACGAGAGAGGCCGCGCGGTCGGGGCATCTTCTTGATCGTGCCCGTCGCGTGAGCAGACGCCGCTTGCGCGACGGGCTCCTGTGCCCGCCGATCTCGCCCGCGGCTTTCGCGTCCCAGTTGACCTCTGGAGACCCGAGGTGATGCCTGGACAAGTGCACAAGGCGGCCGTGCTCGATTCTGGACCCGGGTCGGATCT
Source organism: Solirubrobacteraceae bacterium (assembly GCA_036394235.1). GTDB lineage: Bacteria > Actinomycetota > Thermoleophilia > Solirubrobacterales > Solirubrobacteraceae > Palsa-744. Next base: position 5,091 of record DASWFM010000038.1, read on the forward strand.
AGCGAGTTCCACTTGGTGATTTTGTCCGCCTTCGAGTAGTGCCCCCCTGCTCCCCAAGGAAGGATTCCAAGTGATTGCATCTCTCCGCCTCCGGCTTCGGGTCGGCGGTCTTCTCGTGACCCTCCTGGCACTCACGGCGTCGCTCGGCGGCGGCTCCTCGGCTCTCGCCGCCACGCTCGATGTCGAAAACCTCACGGGCGGCCAGGCCGAGAAAATGCTGCAGGAAGGCCAGGTGACATCGGTCGACCTGGTCAAGGCCTACGAGAACCGCATCCAGGCTCTCAACAAGTCCGGCCCGGGGCTCAACGCCGTCACGCAGATCAACCCCAACGTGATGGCGGAAGCCAAGTTGATGGACAAAGAACGGGCCAAGCACAAGAACTTCGGCCCCGCGATGGGCCTCCCGATCCTGGTCAAGGACATCGTCGACGCTACGCCGATGTACACCTCCGCGGGCGATTGGGCATTGCGTGAATCGTTTCCTGCCGTCGACTCCGGCGTCGCCAAGGAGCTGCGCGCGCACGGCCTCGTGATCCTCGGCAAGGCCGGCCTCTCGGAGTGGGCCAACAGCTTCGGCAGTCAGCCCTCAGGGTTCAGCAACCTGACAGGCCAGGTTCTCAACGCTCTCGACACCTCTCAGGGCCCGAGCGGCTCGTCCTCGGGCTCGGGCGCCGCGGCGGCAAGCGGGCTGGCGACGCTGACGATCGGCACGGAAACGTCCGGCTCGATCATCAGCCCGTCAACGGCTGAGAACATCGTCGGCCTCAAACCGACGGTCGGGCTCGTCCCCGGCTACGGCATCTCGCCGATCGACGCCTCGCAGGACACCGCCGGGCCGATGGTCAAAACGGTCGAAGACGCGGCGATCACGCTGCAGTCGATCGCCGAGGCGCCCGGGACCGATCCGGAAGCTGAAAAAGAGTACGCGGACATCATGGGTCCGGAATGGAACACCAACGGCGACGTCCTGCAGGCTCCCTTCACGACGCTTCCCAACTACACCTCGGCGCTGAACCTCGAATTCGTCAAAGGCAAGCGCATCGGCTACAACGCCAACACCTGCAGCCCGACGCCGTGCACGCCGACGCCGACCCAGGAAGCCGTACAGAAAGCGGTCACCGCGCTCGAAGCGGCCGGGGCGATCATGGTTCCCGACGCTCCGACGACGGTCGCCACGATCCCGGCGCTGCCGGCCGGCTACGAGCAGCACGCCACGATCGACGAGTACTACAAACACCTCGGTCCGGCGGTCCCCGTCAAAAGCCTTGTCCAGGAGGTCGAAGTCGACCTCACCAACCCGCAGGAGGCACTGAAGTTCGGA
>DASWFM010000039.1:0-6465 GCA_036394235.1 Solirubrobacteraceae bacterium
TCTGCTCTCCTCATTCCTCGACGGGGTCGGCGCCGCCGGTCCCGTCCGGTCGCAGTGGCGGCGGCATCGAGACCCGCCCCGTGGTTTCGCCGCTCAGCCAGGTAGGACTCGCTCCGGTCAGTTCGCCGCCGCCGCCGCCGACGAGGTGGGCCGCGGCCTGCAGGCCGGAGGTCATCGCCGCCTCGACACAGCCGCCGTCTATGCCGTTGCGCGTCCAGTCGCCGGCGAGCGCCAGGTTCGTGATGCCGGAGCCGCCGGCGGCGAGCCGGTAGCGGACGGAATCGGCGGGCGTGAGCACGTAGCGTTCGGTCGCGCTGACATTCGCGCGCCAGTACTGCGCGTCCAGCCGCGCCGGACCCACCGTTTCGCGCCCCGGGTCGGCCAGCGTCGGCCAGTAGATCTTGCCCGCACGGACCGCCCGCGGCCACAGCGGGCCGACGTGGTCGACGAGGAATCGTTCCACGTTGTCTTTCACCCGCGCATTCGCTGCAGCCGGCGTCTCGTTGCTGACGTCTTCGAGCACGCCGCAGAAGTACGCGACGCCGGAAACGCCATCCGCCTTCGACCAACGCTCTTTGTGCAGCAGGTGGGTCATGTCGGCCCACGTATCGATCGGCTCCACGTAGCAGCCGGCCACCGAGTTTTCGGAGTGCACCCACCCGAGCCCTTTTAGCGGGAGCGTCAGCCACAGCTGGAACGCCTGCGTGGCGATCGTTTCGGAGTGTTTCAGCATGTCCTCGAAACGAGGGACCTTCGCGGAGACGTCAGCGCAGATCGCCGGCAACGCGCTGACGGGGATCGCGAGCACGACCGCCTCGAAATCCTTGTCGGCTCCGCACTGGAGGGTGTTCGGCGCGACCCCGTCGGGATTTGGTTCCTGCTCGTAGTCGTGTCCCGAGCTCGCGGCCTGATCGCTGCCCGGCAGCTTCGCCCAGAGCGGTTCGCCGGGCCAGCACTCGAGCGACGGCGCGCCGGGGGCCGTTTCGTCCGGCACCTCGATCAGCGGTTCGTAGCCGCTGACGTCGACGTTCGGACCGAGCTGGGCCACCATGTCGATTTGCTCGACCCGGGCCCCGGTGGCGTCGAGTCGGATCGCCTCCACGGAGTGAAAGAACTCGAACTTGACTTTGCGGGCCTTCAGCAGCAGGTAGAGCGGCGCGATCACCGCGTCGCCCATGCCCGCCTGCATCTTCCACATCAGATGGCCCCCCGGTAGGTGAACTGGAGGCGCAGGTAGTCGTTGATCGCCGTTCCGGCGGCGATGTTCCCCTTTTTGACATTGCCTTCCTGATAGCCGAAGGCCACGTCGTAGATCGAGCGCAGCATCGGCGAGCGTTCGAAGCGTTCGTCGCCCAGCGTGATCGGCTTCGCGCCGTGTTTGTCGAGCCATGCGGCGAGGTCGAGGTGGTTGATGTTTTCCCAGCCCGCGTCGAGCACGTCGTCGGCGACGATCCCGATCGTGCCCGAAGCGAACGTGTCGAACATCGTGAAGTAGAGCCTCGCCTGGGCGTTCCGTTCGAAGAGTTCCGAGAAGTTCGCCCACAACCAGTCGCGGAACTCGCCGAGCAGCTCGGCGAGCAGGCGCTCGGGATCGAGCCCGAGGAAGCCGGCAGTGGCCCCTTGGGGGTGGGGCGGTTGCAGTGGCAGCAGTTCGGTCCCGCGTTCCTGGGCATCGCGAACGAGCGCGAGTGCCATTCGGAGCAGCACGGGCACGGCCGGCGCTGCCGCACCGCCGGGCGTCCCCGCGGCGCGGCTCGTGGGACCGCCGGGCGTCCGGTTGCTCGGGTCGAGCGCGACGTAGTCGCGGATCGCCCATTCGCAAAGCCACGTGGCGATCTCCCAGAAGCCGGGAAGCTGTTCGCTCCCGGCGCCGGGTTCGAGGCCGTTCGCAGGGACCTTGAAGGCGAAGTCCTGCCATCCCGTCCCCTGGCGGTCGAAGAGCACGATTTCATCGCAGCCGACAAAGGCGTCCTTGAAGGTGGCGAGGGGGTGGTTCGCCGGGCGCTTCAGCTCGTCATAGGTCCGGCGTACGACCGAGAAGGCGTTTTCGTAGAAGCCGAACCAGACGTGCAATCCGTGCTCCTCGATGCGCATGCCGCGGTGGCGTTCCTGATTGCGCCCACTCGCGCACTTTCCGCCGAGGCGCCAGCCGGGCTGGTAGACGGTGACCTCGAAGCGGCCGCCGAGCGCAGGGTCGCTGAGCGCGAAGGCGGCGGCGAGCGCGGCGGGTCCCCCGCCGAGCACGGCCACCTTGCGGCTGTTCTGCTGCCCCCCCATCGAAGCCCCCTCCGACGCCGAGAATGTAGGCAGGAGCGTAGCGGAGGACCCCCTGCGGGGTCCCGCACTGGCATACTTTTCCAACATGGCGGAGGGGCACGCCGATATGGTTCGCCGCGCCTGCGAGGCGTGGTCGGGCGGGGACATCTCGGTCTACCGCGAGATGTACACGCCGGACGTGGTCGCGGACGGCGGGGAATTGTGGATGGAGGAGGGATCGGTGCAGGGAGTCGAGGCCGTGATCGCCGGGTTCGAACCGCTCATCAAGGCCTTCGATCGCAGCGAGCTCGTGCCGATGCACCTGCACGAGGAGGGCGACTGCCTCGTGGCCGAGCTGCAGTGGCGGGGCTGGCTGCCCGGCACAGAGACGCCGGTGGAACAGCAGATCGCCTCCGCCTACCGGTTCGAGGGCGGGCTGATCGCCTTCCAGGGTTGGTATCAGGATCTGGAGGCCGCTCGGACCGCTGTCGGGATGGCCCGCGAGCTCGACGCAGAGGGCCGCCCTCAGCGGCCGTAACGCTGACCCAACACGAGCTGCTCGGGCAGCGCCGTGCGAGGCGGCGGCGAGGGATCGGCGATCACCGAGACGGTCTCGGCGACGCTCGGGGTGACAGCGCTCAAAGCTCCATCGGCGCGGCGGAGCACGACCTTCAGATCGTCACGCTCCTCGAGCGTGGCGTCCATGCCAGGCTCGACGCCGGAGGCCTTCAGGTAGCGCAGGAGGTCCTCCGCCTCGTTCTCGAAGCGCAGCACCCGTACCGAGGCCCCGACGGCGACATCGGCCAGCGGCACCCCCTGCAGCCGCGTGCCAGCGGCGATCGGATGGCCGTGGGGACAGGTCTTGGCGTCGCCGATCGCGGCCAGCATCCGCTCCTCGAGCACCGGCGACATCGCGTGCTCGAGGCGCTCGGCCTCCTCGTGTACCTCGTCCCAGGGAACGCCGAGCACGTCGGTCAAGAAGCGCTCGATCAGGCGGTGCCGGCGCACGATCCCCTCGGCATGCTCGGCGCCACTCTCCGTGAAGGCAATCGCGCGGTCGCGCCCGCGCGTGATGTAGCCGTCGCGCTCCAGGCGCCCGATCATCTCGTGCACGGTTGGTGCCGAGAGCTGCATCGCGCGGGCGACATTGGCGCCGGTCATCGGGAGCCCCGCCTCCTGCAGCCAGAACAGGCTCTGCAGGTACTCCTCCTCGGCGACTGTCGCTGTGTCGGTGCCCACCGAGCTGACTCTAGAGGACAGGCTCAGGCTCCCAGCTGCTCGTATAGGCACTCCTCGGGGGGCTTGTCCTCGCGCCAGCGTCGCAGCTTGGCGCCGTGGCGGATGCGGCCCGCCGAGACGTGATCGAAGTCGATTTCCACGACCAGCTCGGGCCGCAGGCCGATCCACTCGAGCTCCTTGCCCGCGGACCACCGGCTTGGGTCCGCGGAGCCGTGCTCACCTGATTGATAGGGCTCGAGGAAGCCGACCAGGCGCCTCTTCTCCTTGGCGCTCAGGCCCGAGCAGTGCCCCACGACGCGTAGCCGGCCGTCGTCGTAGAGGCCGAGGATCAGGGCGCCCACGGTCGCCGGCTCCTTGCCGGGACGCCACCCCACGACGACTGCGTCGATCGTGCGCACGCGCTTGACCTTGACCATGCCCTTGCGCTCGCCCGGGCGATAGGGAGCGTCGTGCTCCTTGGCGATCGCCCCCTCGGCGTCCTGCAGCCACTCCTCGGCCCGCACGGGGTCGTCGGTGACCTCCATCAACTCGATCGGAGCGTCCGCAAAGGGTTGCCGGGCGAGCAGCGCCTCGAGCGACGCGCGGCGCTCGTCATACGGGCGGCCCATCAGCACCTCGTCCTCATCGGCCAGCAGGTCGAAGGCGACGAAGGCCGCGGGCGTCTCGGCGGCGAGTCGTTCGATCCGCGAGGCCGCGGGATGGATGCGCTGGCCGAGCGCGTCGAAGTCCTCGTGCCCCTCGGTGTCCCGGACGACGATCTCCCCGTCCAGCACATAGCGTCCCGGGGGGAAGACGAGCTCGGGGAAGTAGCGGCTCAGGGGACGCCCGTTGCGGGATTGCAGGAACACCTCGCCGCCGTCGACGAAGGCGATGCAGCGAAACCCGTCGAGCTTGATCTCATAGCGGTACTGATCTCCGAGCGGCAGCTCCTTGCGCGACAGTGCGAGCTGAGGCTTCAGCGGCGGCTCGATCGGCAGGCTCACCCGGTGGCCTCGTCGGCGCGCGCTTTGCCGGCGCCCTTCGCTTTCGCCCGGCTGGGCTGGACACGCTTCGGCTCGCCTTTCTGCTTGCGGAAGTGGGGCGGCCAGGGAGCGTCGCCGAGGCCCTCGCGCTCATCGCGTGCAGCCAGCTCGAGCAGACCGTCGAGGCTCCCCGGCCGATCGTCGATGCTCGCCGAGGGGTCGCCGCGCTCGGCCAGCCGGCCCGGCACCGTGCGCAACGTGAGCTCCTCCGGCTCGACCGCCGCGACCTCGTCCCACTCCAGCGGACAGGAGACACGGGCATCGGGAACGGCGCGCACCGAATAGGCCGAGGCGACGGTCCTGTCGCGGGCGTTCTGGTTGTAGTCGATGAATACCCCTTCGCGTTCCTCCTTCCACCAGCGGCTCGTCGCCCGCCCCGGCATCCTGCGCTCGACCTCTCGAGCGAGCGCAAGCGCGGCCCGCCGGACTTCTTCGAACCCCTGCTCCGGCACGAGACGCACGTACACGTGGATGCCGCGCGAGCCGGAGGTCTTTGGGAAGCCGGAGAGGCCGTGCTCGTCCAGCACATCGCGCACGCTCAGCGCCACCTCGCGGACCTCCTCGAACGGAACGCCGGGCTGCGGGTCCAGGTCCACGCGCAACTCATCGGGACTGTCGAGATCCGAGCGGCGGACAGGCCAGGGGTTCCAGTCGATCACGCCGAGGTTCACGCCCCATACGAGATGCGCCGCGTCGTTGGGCACGAGCTCCCGGGCATGGCGGCCGCTCGGGAACGTGACCGTCGCCGTCTCGAGCCAACCCGGCGCGGTGTCCGGAACACGCTTCTGGAAGAAGGGCTTGCCCTCCACTCCGTCGACCCAGCGCTTCATCACCGTGGGCCGCTCTCGCAGCCCTCGGACCACGGCCTGCTCGCACTCGACGTAGTAGTTCACGAGGTCGAGCTTGGTGAGCTTGACTGCGGGGAAGTACAGCTTGCCGGGATTGCTCACGCGCACCTCCCGACCGTTGACGTCGATGATCTCGTGATCGGAGCCAGGGGCCATTTGGTGGAAGGATGCCCGATCGTGAAGGCAGGCACAGCTGCGATCCCGCGCCATGCGCTGCTCGCGTGCGAGCCCTTCGGGGCGCGGCTGGATGCTGCCTCGGTGGCGGAAGCGATCGCCTCCGGGCTCAGCGCGGCGGGGCAGCCGGCGCCCGACCGCCTCCCGCTGCCCGCCGGGGTCGACGACCACGGCACCGCCGAGCTGCTGGAGCGCGAGGGCTTCCATGCGCGGATGCGCGCCGCCCGCGCAGTGGTGCTGGCGGTGCCGGCGCTGAGCGAGCGGACGCTCGCGGGCAGCACGGCCTTTGAGATCGCGACCCTCGCCCGCCAGTCGGGCGTGCCCTGCTACGCGATCGCCGCCGACGCCGAGCTGAACGCCTTCGGCCTCCGCATGCTCGACCTCCAGATCGTGCTCCCGGCGCGCGGCCGGGCGGGCCTGCTCAGAGCCGGAGGGCGCCTTGCCGAGCTGATCTGATCTGCGCGCGCCCCGCTCAGCGCTGGCAGCCGGGACACCAGAACGTGACACGGTTGTTCTCGCCCTGGCCGCGCTGGCGGATCGTGCTGCCACAGCGCGGGCACGGACGGCCCGCCTGCCTGTAGACGGCATGCGGGCGGCGGTGGACGCCCTCGCGAGCCGCCAGCGTCATCCTCTCGCGGGCGAAGGCGACGGCGGTCAGGACCTGGGCATCGTCCACCTCGGCCGTCGCCCGCCACGGGTCGAGCTTCGCGGCGAAGCAGATCTCGGCCTTCCACATGTTTCCGATGCCGGCCACGGTCTGCTGGTTCAGCAGCGCGTCGCCGATCGGGCGCGTGGGATCGTCTTCGCGCAGGCGCGCGAGGAAACGACGCTCGTCGAAGCTCTCTCCGATCACGTCGGGGCCGAGGCCCGCCAGGCGGGGATCGGTGCGTGCCCGCGCATCGCTCATCAACTCCAGCACCGGCCCG
>DASWFM010000040.1:0-2996 GCA_036394235.1 Solirubrobacteraceae bacterium
ATCGTGCCGGCTCCGTAGTTGCCCGTGGGAATCTCCCCGTGGAAGTCGAGGTACTCGATCGGGTGGTCCTCGGTGTGGGCGGCGAAGCGATTCTCGCCCGGCTCCTCCGGCATGCCCTTCGGCAGCGCCCAGGAGGCGAGCGCGCCGTCGTGCTCCAGGCGCAGATCCCAGTGCAGGCGCCGCGCGCTGTGCTGGTGGATCACGAAGCGGGGGTTCTTCTTCTTCTCCTCCTCCTCCTCGGCGCGCACCCGGCGACTGCGCCCCGAAGGCTCGGGCGTCTTCTCGAAGTCCCGTTTGCGCTCGTAGCTACCGAGCTCGCGGGTCATGCCTCAGTCGAGATCGAATGCAGCCCGAATCGCCTCGCTGAGCTCATGCTCTTGGCGATCGAGCAAGACACCGATCTGATCTCGCAAAGCGTCGGTGGGGATCGTCGTGACGTTGTCACAAATAACGACGGAGGGTCCTGAAAGTCCGTTGGCCGCACCCACCGGCACCTCAGTCGAGAGCCCTCGAATCGTGGTGGTGATGGGCGCAACGGTGACCGTCCCCAGATGTGGCCGCACGAGCTCACGTGTGAGAACCAGCACCGGTCGCGCCTTATCCATTTGCGCGACGTGGATCGGGCGCATCACGCAAGCGAAGACGGCACGGCGGCGGCATGCTCCGCGAGCCCGGCGAGCTCCGGGTCGGGGCCGGTGCCCGCGAGGATCTCGGCGTCCCTTTCGGCGGCCGCGCGGCGTCGTTCACGCTCGAGCGCTTGCGCGACCACCGATGCCCGGCTCCGCGCGGCGCCGGAGGCGACGGCCTTGTCGACGAACTCGACGAGCTCGTCGGGAAGCCGGACCGCTATCTGCTTGCTCATCCCACTATGGTAGCAATTTGCTACCGGCCGCTCAGCGCTTGGCGGTGGTGGCTTTCGAGGCGCCGCGTTTGGCGCCCGAGCCGCCTTTGCCCCCCGCCGATTTCGGCGCTTTCTTGGCAGCCTCTTTTTTCGCGGCCGCTTTTACGGGGGCTTTGCGTTTCGGTTTCGCTGCGCCGTCACCCGCAGCCTCGCGGGCCTTGACAGCTTCGAGGCTGGCCTTCAGGGCGCCCATCAGGTCGGGAGCGGGCGCGGCGACCTCCTCGGGCTCGGGCTGCACGGCGATCTGCTTGCCCTGGGCCTTGCGCTCGATCATCTCGAGGACCTGGTCGCGGTAGGCGTCGTGGTAGCGGTCCGGGTCGAAGTCGCCGGCGAGGGATTCGACGAGCTGCTTGGCGATGTCGAGCTCGCGCTTGGTCGTCTTGACCTCCTCGGCGTCCTTGATCTCGTCGAGGCGCTCCGGGGAGAGCACTTCGTCGGCGAAGATCATCGTCGACATGCCGAGCGCGTCGCCGATCGGGCGCAGCGCGACGAGCGCCTCCTTGGAGCGGATCACGACGCGGGCGATCGCGACCTTGCCCGTCTCGCGCATCGCCTCGGCGAGCAGTTTGTAGGGCTTGGCGCCGCCCGGGCCGGGGGCGAGGTAATAGGGGTGGTCGTAGAAGATCGGGTCGATCTGGGCGAGGTCGACGAAGTCCTCGATCTCGATCGTCTTGGTCTTCTTCGGCTCGAGCGCCTCGAGCTCGCCGGGCTCGATCACGACGTAGCGGTCGGGGGCGATCTCATACCCCTTGACGATGTCCTCGTAGGGGACCTCGTCGCCGCTCTGCGGATCGACGCGCTTCTGGGCGATCCGCACGCCGGTCTTGCCGTTGAGCTGGTGGAAGCGGACCGCCTTGCGGTTGATCGCGCTGTAGAGCTTCACGGGCACGGTGACCATGCCGAAGCTGATCGCGCCGGTCCAGATCGCGCGGGCCATTGCCCCTAGTGTTACCACCTGGGGGATCGGCGGAGCAGTGCTGCAAGGAGCCTGCCGAGGCGCGAATCAGCGAGACTGCAGGCGATGAGCACCGTCCGGGCCGGCAGCGAGACCCCTCTGCAGGACCGTCCCGCGGAGCTGCTCGCGCGGCTGCTGCGGTTCGACACGACCAACCCGCCGGGCAACGAGCGCGAATGCGTCGACTGGATCCGCGAGCTGCTCGAGGGGCTCGGCTGCGAGGTGAAGGTGGTGGCTGCGCAGCCGGAGCGTCCCTCGCTGATCGCACGCCTGCCCGGCGCGGGCAGCTCGGCTCCGCTGTTGCTGCAGGGGCACGTCGACGTGGTCGCGGCGCGCGGTCAGTGGACCCATTCGCCGTTCGCGGGGGAGATCCAGGATGGCTTCATCTGGGGCCGCGGGGCGCTCGACATGAAGGGCGGCGTGGCGATGATGCTCGCGGCGTTCATGCGCGCCAAGGCGAGCGGGCTGCGGCCGCCCGGTGATGTGATCCTGTGCCTGATGGCCGATGAGGAGGCGGGCAGCACGCTCGGGGCCGAGTTCCTCGTGAGCGAGCATCCGGAGCTGTTCGCCGGCGTCCGCTACTCGATCGGGGAGTTCGGGGGCTTCCGGATGGCGATCGGGGGGCGCTCCTTCTATCCGATCATGGTCGCCGAGAAGCAGGTGTGCTGGTCGAAGGCGACGCTCCGCGGACCCTCGGGCCACGGCTCGATGCCGCTGCGGGGCGGCGCGATGGGATCGCTCGGCAAGCTGCTCGAGCGGCTCGACCGCAAACGGCTCCCGGTGCACGTTCCGGGGGTGACGCGGTCGATGGTCGAGGCGATCGCCGCCGAGCTGCCGGCGGCCTTGGCGGCGCCGCTGAGAGGGCTGCTGCGTCCCGCGCTGAGCGACCGCGTGCTGGCCGTCCTGGGCGAGCGCGGGCGGGTGTTCGACCCGTTGCTGCACAACACCGTCAGCGCGACGATCGTCGCGGGCGGCGAGAAGATCAACGTGATCCCCGACGAGGTCACGGTCGAGCTCGACTGCCGGCTGCTGCCTGGTTCGACGCCGGATCAGCTATTCGCGGAGCTTCGCGCGCTCGCGGGCGTCGAGATGGAGCTCGAGGTGATCCGCCACGACCCGGTCTCCGGGGAGCCCGACATG
>DASWFM010000041.1:0-2135 GCA_036394235.1 Solirubrobacteraceae bacterium
CGTTGGTGTACGGCCCGTACATATCCGACGTATCGAGGAAGTTGCAGCCGAGCGCCAGCGCCCGCAGGATCGTCGCGCGCGCCTCGCCCTCATCGGCGCTGCCGTAGAAGGCGGACATGCCCATGCAGCCGAGGCCGATCGCCGAGACCTCGGGCCCGTTCGCCCCCAGCGTGCGCTTGTTCATTGCTACTCCTCTCGGTGCTCGCGGAGCCGGGCGGTCCGGCTCCCGAGCGTCCCGGTATACCAGCGCGACTAATGTTGCCAGTGCGTGTTCCCCCTGAACCTCCCCAACGTCCTGACGGTGCTGCGGATAATGCTCGTCCCCGTGCTCGTCGTCGCGCTGCTCGGCAACACGCCGGCCGGCGACGTGCTTGCGGCCGTCGTCTTCGCGCTCGCCTCGCTGACGGATTTCGTCGACGGTTACCTCGCGCGCGCGAGGGACAGCATCACCACCTTCGGCAAGCTGATGGACCCCCTGGCGGACAAGTTGCTGGTCGTCGCGGCCCTCATCTCCCTGGTCTCTCTGCACCGCCTGGCGGCCTGGGTTGCGATGGTGATCATTACGCGAGAGCTCGCCGTGACGGTGCTGCGGCTCGGCGCGAGCCAGGCGGGCGTGGTGCTCTCGGCGAGCATGTTCGGGAAGGTCAAGACGTGCCTTCAGATCGCGGCGATCCTCTCTGTGATCGCAGTGCATGGCAGGCCGGTGTGGGTGGACGCGCTGATCTACGTGACGGTCCTCGTCACGGTCCTCTCGGGCCTCGACTACTTCTTCGGGGTCCGCCGCCTGATGGCGCAGAGCACCCAGCGCGCCGAGAGCAGCGCTCCTGTCGAGCGCTGAGCCGCTCCCCAGGGCGGCGAGCAGTGAGCCGCTCCGCCTCCCGGCCAGCGCCCGGAGCGCTCAGCCGGCGGGCGTCGGCGCGGGTTCCAGCCAGGTCTCGCGGGTGGTGTGACGCGCGGCCGAGGTACCGAGGTTGACCTCGCCCCGCAGCTCTCCGAGCAGCCCGTGTCGTTCGGCCACGACATTGTGCTGATGGATCGTCTCGAGGTTCTCCTGACGGGCGGAGACGAAGCTGTTCTCATCGAGGGCCGGGAAGGACGTGACGACGCCGGCGATCATCTCGCGTACGCAGTCCTCGACGAAGCGCGGACGACGGTGAGCCTTCTCGACCACCTCGACCTCGTCTGAGCGCTTCATCAGCTCGTAGATCTCCGAGGACATGCTGGCCTCGGCGATTGCCAGCAGCGTCGTCGCCTCGATATCCGCCTCGCAGTCCTCGATGCAGCCCACCTGCAGCGTGGCGAGGCCGCGCTGGTTGTGGGTGGCCACGGGGACGCTCCGCATGATGCGATCGATCTCCTCGTCGCTGAAGCCTTCTCCGGACAGCCGCTCCCGCGCGCGGGCTGCGACCAGCTCCTGCGCACAGGGACATGCCGTCATCCCCGTCGCCGAGACTCCGACGATCCGACGCGTGCCGTGCTCGTAGGAGACGGCGCTCCCGAGCAGCGTGTAGATCTCCTGGGTCTGGACGCCGGAGACGGGCGCGGGCTTGTGCTCCGGGTAGCGAGCGGCGATCCTCACCTCCGCACGGGCCGCGCCCTGGCGCTCCCTGACGAGCTCGGCGATGTGCTGGGCGAGCGTCTCGGCGCGGAACGGCGCCTCGCTGAGCACCACCTCGCCGATCGCTTCGTTGACGACCTCGTCGAAGCGCGACATGTGCGCGCCCTTCTGCTGGTGGGAGAGGTCGACGAAGCAGTCGAGCTGCGCGAAGTACAGATCCTCGCCGATCCGGACGACCTTCTCGACGCCCGTCACGCCTACCCGGGAGAGGCCGACGCGGATGCCCGGCGTGCGCGCCTGGACGTCGTCGCCGGTGCCGATCGTCGGAGACATCGCCGGGGTCGGAGAGCTCGCTCGCACCAGAGCCAAGCCTAGCGCGGCGGCGATCGCAACAGGCCCCGGTTCACGCGCCGAGTTCTCGACCGCAGATTCTGGTATCACTCCGCACTTAGTCGACCGTGAAGGCTTGGGGAAGGTGATTGGCCTGCGGTCGGGTAGGGGCGGGAGACTCGACGAGACTGCTGATGAGCACGCAACGCACAGGAGGCTTAGCGTAGGTCAGGGGAGGTCGGAGCGG
>DASWFM010000042.1:0-12714 GCA_036394235.1 Solirubrobacteraceae bacterium
CCCCCCGCCGCGATGCTGCGCCGAGCCGTTGCCGTAGAGGCGCCCGTCCCACGCGACGTGGCCGGCCGCGCTGTACTTCTCCGGGTGCTTGCGCTCGAGCAGCGCCTCGGCCTTGCCATAGGCGCGCTGCTGGCGAAGGTACCCCCGCACGGAGCGGCGCCGGTGATGGAGCACCACGGCGCCGGGACTGAACGCGATCTGGCCGCCGGTGTCGAGGAGCCGCCAGCAGGCGTCCACATCGTCGCCCGCGGCGCGGAACTGCGGGTCGAAGCCGCCGACCTCCTGCAAGGCTCGCCTGCGGATCGCCATGTTGCAGCCCGGGATGTGCTCCGCCTCGTGGTCGCCGATCAGCACGTGCGTCGGGCCCCCCGGGGCGTTGGCGACACATTGGGCGACGCGGCTCGAGCGGGGCGGCGGCACATTCGGGCCGCCTGCGGCGACGTAGGACTCCTGCTCGAACGCGACCGCGAGATGGGCCAGCCAGTCCGGGTCGGGAATCGCGTCGTCGTCGATGTAGGCGATGATCTCCCCGCGGGCCGCGTTCATGGCCGTATTGCGGGCGGCCGACAGGCCGAGCTGGGCGGTCTCGATCACGCGCACGCCCTCGAACGACCGCGCGATCTCCGCAGAGTCGTCGGTGGAGCCATCGGAGACGACGATCACCTCGTAGCCGGGATAGCGCAACCGCCGCACGCCGTCCAGGCATTCTCGCAGCGTCGCCGAGCCGTTGTAGGTGCAGACCGCGACGGTCATCTCGGGCGTGCGGCCCGCGCCGTCGATCGGAGTGGTGGCGAACGCCTCGCCCACCGCGGATAGCGCGGGCTTGGGCTCACGCTCACGCGTCGTCAGCCCGAAGTCCCAGTCGAGGATCTCGTAACCACCGCGGTGCCATGCGTCCGTCCAAGCGAACACGAATGCGCCCGCGCACCCCGTTTGGTTGCAAGCTTCCAGCTGCCAGCGCAGCGTTCTCGCCTGCTCCTCCTCGCCGTTGCGGCGGCTGTCGAGGCCGATCTCGGCCATCAGCAGGGGACGTTCGTCGGCGAGGTTCTGCAGACGGCCGAGGTAGCGGTCGAGCTCCTCACGCCGCTCGAGGTAGACATTGAACGACAGGAAGTCGAAGCACGACAGCCGCAGGTACTCGGTCGGCGGGAAGTTCACGTACGTGACCAGCCCGCCGGGATCCTCCTCGCGGGCGGCGCGACAGAGGCGTGCCAGGAACCGTTCGATCCGCTTGCTGCCGTGCCAGCGGACAATCGACGCGGGGATCTCGTTGCCGATCGAGTAGCAGAGCACGGCCGGGTGCCCCGCCAGTGGCCGGATCGCCTCACGCACCGCCTGTTCGATGCCGTTTGCCGCTCCAGTGTCGAGGAACGCGATGTGCTGCTCCCAGGGGATGCCCACCATCACGTGGAGGCCATGGAGCTGAGCGAGGTCGAGCAGCCAACGCTCCGGCGCCGAGTAGACGCGTACCGCGTTGATGCCGCAGGCTGCCATCTGGGCGAAGTCACGATCGACGGCGTCGCCTTCGAAGCCGCCGGATGGATCCGAGCTGAACGGCCCGTATGTGACGCCTCTGACCTGAAGCTTCTGAGAGCCGAGGTACAGGGACTTGCCCCGCACCGCCGGGCGCTCGCCCGAGCGTACGGAGCCGTCGCGCTGCTCCTCGTCGGTCGTCGTCGATTCCATCGTTTCCTGTGTTCTCCAGGGCCGGGGGCGGAGCAGTGGATCCGGCCTTAAAACGCGCATGACCGTCGGAGGTTGGGCAGGGCGAGGGTTGCGCGGTCGTCCGCGCCGGCTCGCGTGCGTACGCTCTGGCACGCACTTCGGCATCCCTTCTCAACCGATCGTCGAGGCGAGCGTTTATGTCCTCGACGAGATGAGAACTGCCTGATGGAGACCAGCATGACCCGATATCTGATTGTCAACGCGGATGACCTCGGCGCAAGTATCGGCGTCAACCGAGGCATCCTGGAGGCCTACGAGCGCGGAGTCGTCACGAGCGCGAGCATGATGGTCGACATGCCGGCCAGCGAGGAGTTCGCGGAGCGGCGGCAGCAGGCCGAAGGGCTGAGCGTCGGCCTGCACGTGACCCTGACCAACGAGGACGCCGAGCTGCTCTTCGCGACCGATCGTTGCCGCGACGAGCTCGAGCGCCAGCTGGTGCGTTTCGAGCGCCTGCTGGGCCGGCCGCCGACGCATCTCGACTCGCACCACAACGTCCACCTCGAGGATCCGCTGAGCGAGCTGTTCCTCGAGGTCGCCCGCGAGCGCGAGCTGCCGCTGCGGGGATTCTCGCCGGCGCGCTATTTCGCCGACTTCTACGGCCAGTGGGACGGCGAGACGCACCTGGAGCAGGTGAGCGTCGAGTCGTTGGGCGAGATGCTCGAGACCGAGGTGGGCCCGGGCGTCACGGAGTTCGGCTGCCACCCCGGCTATCCGGGGGACGGCTTCGAGTCCTCGTACCTGCGCGAGCGGGAGGCGGAGCTGCGGACGCTGCTCGACCCTGCGGTCCGCGCGCGCATCGAGGAGCTGGGCATACGATTGCTGAGCTTCGCCGAGCTGCGCGACGTCGCGGGCACGCTGAGGGAGTGAGCGCGTTGGGCGCCACTGTTGTGCTGTCGGCGTTCGACGTTCTCCAGTTCCCGCAGGGGGGCGGGCACTTCTCGGCGTTCCTGCAGTACATCGACGGTCTGCGCGCAAACGGATGCGAGGTGTGGTGGCTCGAACGGCTCGCGGCTTCGGGCGATCCGCAGGCCGACGCCCGCACGGCCCGGGAGCTGTCCGCACGTCTTGGCGCGGCCGGACTGCCGGGGCGGCTGATCGTCTATGCGGGCGACAGCGATGATCAGCGCGCGTGGCTGACCGTTGCGGGCGCCGAGGCGGAGGCGGTGCTTGCACGGGCCGAGCTGCTGCTCAACTTCTTCTACGAGCTGGACGCCGAGATGCTCGCCCGCTTCAGCCGCACGGCCCTCGTCGACATCGACCCCGGACTGCTGCAGCTGTGGATGGCCACCGCGGTGCTCGAGGTCGCCGCCCACGATCTCTATTTCACGACCGGCGAGACGGTTGGCACGCCGCAGGCGACGTTCCCCTCGTGCGGCGTCGACTGGATTCACATCCCCCCACCGGTCAGCATCGAGCTGTGGCCGTTCGTGCCGGAGGCGCCCGCGAGGGGCTTCACGACGGTTTCGAGCTGGTCGAGCGAGGAGTGGGCCCCGGACGGCAGCGGCGCCGAGTGGTACCCGAACAGCAAGCGAATCAGTTTCCTCGAGTACGTGGAGCTGCCGCGCGCGGTCGGGTTCCCGCTCGAGCTCTCGCTGAGCGTTGACGACAGCGAGGGGGAGGACGTGGCGATGCTCGAGCAGCACGGGTGGCTCGTGCGCAGAGCGCAGGAGGTGACGTCGACCCCCGTCGCCTACCGCTCGTACGTGCAGGGCTCAGCCGGCGAGTTCAGCTGCGCGAAGCCGTCTTGCATGCACTTGCAGAACGCGTGGGTCAGCGACCGTACGATCTGCTACCTGGCCAGCGGCCGCCCGGCCGTCGTGCAGAACACGGGCCCGAGCCCGTATCTCGACGTGGGACGTGGCCTGCTCCGCTTCTCGACCCCCGCGGAGGCGGCCGAGGCGCTCAGCGAGGTGCAGGGCAACTACGCGGCCCATTGCGCCGCTGCGCGAGAGCTCGCGGCGGCGCATTTCGACGCGCGCAAGGTCACGGCTCAGATCCTGGAGGCGGCACTTGGCGCGGGGGATCCCGCAGCGGCAGGATCTCGAGGAGGCCCGTGACGGCGAACAGCTGATAGGCGGCTCCCCTGCCGGCCACCAGGTGGAAAGCCGTGCCGTTCCGGGTGCAGGTCTCTCTGCCGGCGAGGATCGACTCGAGCCCGGTGGAGTCGATGAAACGCAGCCCGCGCAGGTCGAGCTCGATCTCGCTGGCCCCGTCCACGCACAGCCGCGCGAGCAGCGAGTCGAGCCGCTGGGCCGTGTCAACCGTCATCTCCCCGGACAGGGCCAGCACGTGGCGGCCTGCCTTGGCCGATTCGTCGATTCTCATGCTCATCCCGGAGCTCCTTTGCGAGCGCGCGCCTCTCCAAATAACGCTCCTGGCCGGCAAAGGTGGGACAGCGGCGCTCGGGCGCGACGGCTGCGGCGCGGTGTCAGCCCGGATCCGGCTCGTGCTCGGCGGCGTCAGCCGGAGTGCGGCTCGTGCTCGGCGGCGTCCGCTGCGCGCTGCGCCTCTGCTTCGGCGAAGCGGAGGCGGCTTTCGGCCTGCTCGTAGGCGCGTTCGAGCTCTTGCAACCGCTGCGGGCTGGTGGGCCGCTGGCCGAGAGCCCTCGCCTTGTACAGCTGATAGCGCTCGCGCGCGTATCTTGCCTGTGTCCGCAGATCGTCGATGCGATCGCCGGTCATCGAGGTTCAGACGCCTGGCGGCAGGCGGATGGTCCGCCGGCCGAGGGCCGGCGGACCTGCCAAGTCCCTAGAGGGCCTGGACGTTGATCGCCTTCGGCCCCTTGTCGCCCGCTTCGGACTCATAGCTGACCTTGGCGCCTTCGGCGAGTGAGCGATAGCCCTCGCCGATGATCGCGCTGTGATGCACAAAGAGGTCCTTCGAGTCGTCATCGGGCGTGATGAATCCAAAGCCCTTGTCGTCGCTGAACCACTTAACTGTTCCTGTAGCCATTGTTTCCTCCGGCGTCGGTTCGTGCTGCGGACGCGGAATGCTGGAGAGCAAGGCTACGAGCGCTGGCACTACGTTGCCGGGCGGGAATCGCCCGGCCTGATCGAACGACGGTATCAGGGTCTCGTCCTGATCGCTGGATTCGCAACCATGCGCCCGGAGGATGCCGGCCGAGGGTGAGCGGAGTGCAGACCAACGACCACGCCTGCTTTAGTGGTGCCCGTCGCGATCGGGGACATCGGTGGCCAACCGTCAAGACATCGACTTCACCTACTCGCTGACAGACCGCGTGTTCCGGCTCAGCATGGGGGAGCTCGCGGACTTCAGCGGCGCCAAGTACGACGGCGACTTCTCGCTCAGCCTCGAGGCGGCGCAGCGGCGCAAGCACGAGTACGTCGCCGATCAGCTGGGCATCGTGGCGGGAAGCCGCATCCTCGACCTCGGCTGTGGCTGGGGCGCGTTGCTGGACTTCATGCGCCGCCGGGGCGCATCCGGCCTGGGGGTGACGCTCTCCTCCACCCAGCTCGCCGCGTGCCGGCGTGCGGGCCTGGAGGTCGAGCTCGCCGATGCCCGTCGCATCACAGGCGAGCAGTTCGGCAGCTTCGACGCCGTCGCGAGCCTTGGCGCTTTCGAGCATTTCTGCTCGCCTGAGGACTTCCGCGAGGGGCGCCAGCAGGCGGTCTACGAAGACCTGTTCGCCCGCATCGCCGCCGTCCTGCCCCGCGGCGGCCGCCTGTACCTGCAGACGATGGTCTACGGCCGCAACATGATCGACGGCGAGGAGGCGCTCGCGGCGCTCGATGTCCTGCCGGCAAGAGGCTCGGACGCCTGGCTGCTGGCTTTGCTCGCGAAGCAGTTCCCCGGATCGTGGCTCCCGTTCGGCCGGGAGCAGGTGATCGCCGCCGCGGCGCCCTGTTTCGAGCCGATTGCGAGCAGCAGCGGTCGTCTCGACTACATCGAGACGATCGCCCAGTGGAACGCCCGGGTCGGCCGCCGCAGCTTGCAGAAGTCGCTTTTGAAGCTCCGCCTGGCGCCGCGATGGCTGATGAGCAGCGACTTCCGCCTGGCGTTCACCTCGGGGGTCAGCGCGAACAAGATCTGCTTCGAACGCGAGCTGCTCGATCACTACCGCTTCGTGTTCGAGAAGCGCTGAGGGCAGGCGGGGCAGCGGCGAGGCGATGCCTCAGGTGCGCTTGGATTCTGCCCGCTGCGGCGAGACGCCCACGACATCCCACGCGAGGCCCGCCCTCGACAGCGCCCCGATCAGCCACCAGGAGGGATCCAGCTGCAGGCCGCGTTGCCCGTGCCGGGCACTCGACGGGAAAGCGTGGTGGTTGTTGTGCCACGCCTCGCCGAGCGTCGGCAGCGCCAGCCACGCCAGGTTCCGCGACTGATCCCCCGTCTCGAAGGGCCTGCGGCCGAAGAAATGACACAAGGAGTTGATCGAGAAGGTCGCATGGTGAAGCAGGAAGATCCGCACCGCCCCTCCCCACAGCAGCGCCGTCAGGCCGCCGGCGAGCGAGCCGGTGAGGAGTACACCGAGGCCGAACGGGAGAGCGAGGCCGGCGAGCACCCACAGGACGAAGGTCCTGTCGACGAACACCGCGATGGGATCGGAGAGCAGGTCCTTCGCGTAGCGCTCGGGCGTGGCGGCGGCGTCGCCATCGAGGATCCAGCCGACGTGAGCATGCACCAGGCCGCGCAGCGCCCCGCGGAACCCGGGGCCGTGGTCGTGCGGGCTGTGCGGGTCGCCCTCCTGGTCTGAGAAGCGGTGATGCTGGCGATGGTTGGAGACCCACTCGATCAACGGGCCCTCGACGGCCGCCGACCCCAGCACGGCGAGCAGCAGGCGAAAGCCCGGGACGGTCTTGAAGCTGCGATGCGTGAAGAGACGATGAAAGCCGACCGTGATGCCGAGCCCGGTGAGCGTGTAGGCGATCGCCAGCACGACGAGATCCGACCAGCCCAGCGCTCCGCCCCAGGCACGCCAGGCCGCGAACACCACGAGCGCCAGCGGGACCGTCATCGCGAGGATGTTCGCGGTCTCATCGACGCGGTTCGTGGGCGGCCGGAGCAGCTCCGGCTCGGCTTCGCCGTGGGTGGGGGAGGGGTCGACGAGCAGGGCCGTCTCCAAGCTTAGGGCGTAGGGGTTCGCCCGGCACGCTTAGACTGGCGTGTGATGCCGGCGCTCAGCCAAAGCGTGGAGCTCGCGGGCGGAGCTCGCGCCGCCTACGAGGTGATCGGCGATGGGCCGCCGTTGTTCTACTTCCAGGGCGGGCCCGGCTTCAGCGCGGTGCTGCTGCGGCCGGAGGCGGAGCTGCTCGCGGACCATTTCTCGGTGTTCCTCATCGACCCGGCCGGCTCGGGCGGCTCGACGCCGCCGAGCGATCCTTCGCAGTACGACCACATCGGCCATGCTCGCTTCTACGAGGACGTCCGCCGGGCGCTCGACGTCGGCCCGGCGACGATCGCCGGAACCTCGTTCGGCGGCGTCGTGGCGCTGACGTATGCCTCGCTCTACCCGGAGTCGACGCTGCGCTGCACCGCCATCGCCACGCGAGCGGTCGGCGAGGAGCTCGAGGGCGCGGAGGCCGCCGCCGAGGCCGCGCAGTTCCTGGCCCGTCACGCCGAACAGCCCTGGTACCCGGCTGCCCGAGCCGTGTGGGATGAATGGACCGAGCGCGTGCTCGCCGCCGAGGACGCGAGCGAAGTGGACGCGATGATGGCCGAGGTGCTGCCGCTGTACACCGCTCACCCCGACCGCCCGGCCGTGAAGGCGATGATCGAGGCGTGGCGCACCGACATGCGGAGCGATCTCGCCGCGATCAAGGTGTGGGAGTCCGGTCTCTGGCAGCGGATCGACACACGAGAGCTGCTCGCGGAGATCGACCGCCCGACGCTCGTCTTGGTGGGCGCGCTCGACCTGCTCTGCGGGCCGGCGCAGGGCCGGCTGATTGCGGATGCGGTGCCCGGCGCGGAGCTCGTGATCGTCCCCGACTCAGGGCACTTCATCGCCGCCGAGGCCCCCGAGTCCTTCAGGCGCGAGATCCTCCGCTTCGCCGGCTGACCCTCGCCGGGGCTCGGGCCTGCCAGGAGCCGCTGGGCTCGCAGCGAGGCGCTGCAATGCGCGACGGCCTGGTCTCCTGTACTGGTACCTGCTCTACCCGATCCACCGATGGGTCTTCGCCAGGCTGCTCGCGGGTATCGCCGAGGCTATCGAGCTGCCGGTTCGCCGCTAGCTCGCTACACGGCATCGTAGATCTGTTGCGTACCTACGACGGTCTGTAGTAGCATTGTTCCGCCGGGCGCGTCGAGCCAACGCCGCCGAGAGGAGCAAAGCCATGAGCCATCCCAGTGTCGAAAGGCAGAAGGCAACTCGAAAGCAGCTCCGTGAAGCGGCGTCGGAGCAACGAACGGCGCCATGAGGCGGCTCGAACCCAACTCGTTCACCGCTCCGGCGGCCTTAACGGCGCGATCGAGAAGCTCCTCGGCCGCCAGCAGGAAAGGAGCTGCCGGCATGTCCCCGCGAAACCTCCGTTCGGCGCTGACCGTCCTGGCGCTGGCCGGCACCGGGATCGCCGGCTACCTCACCTACGTCCACTATGCGGGCATCAAGTCGCTCTGCACCGCCGGCGGCTGCGAGAAGGTTCAGACGTCGGCCTACTCGGAGTTCGCCGGGATTCCCGTCGCCCTGCTCGGCCTGCTCGGCTACGTGGTGATCCTCGGGCTGTTGCTGGCGCCCGAAACGGAGACGATGAAGTTCGCCGCGACCAACCTGATCCTGATCGTCTTCGCCTTCAGCGCCTATCTCACCTACCGGGAGCTCTACTCGATGCACGCGCTCTGCGACTGGTGCGCCGCGAGCGCTGCGATCCTGACGACCATGGCGCCATTGTCGGTCTGGAGGTTCCTGCGCATCCCGCCATCTCGCTCGACAGGAGTGCCCGCGACGGATCACTGAGGGTCTCGCTCACGCCTGGCCGGCCTTGGGCACGATCAACACAGGTCGCGCGCTACGGGCCAGCACGGCACGGGAGACGCTGCCCAGCAAGGTCGACGCGATCACGCCGCGGCCGCGGCGACCGCAGACGATCAGCCGCGCATCGATCTCATCGGCCACGTCGATGATCGTCCTTGCCGTCCCTTCCCGGGCCTGCTCGACACGAGGGATCACCTCGTACCCGAGCTCGAGGCCCCTCGCGACGGCCTCCTCCGCGGCCTGCTGGGCCGCCTTCGCCTCGTCCTCGTCGAATTGCTGCTCATCGCCGAAGCCGACGGCGAAGCCCCCGGCCTGAGCGAGCAATGCCGCCGCGGTCTGCCAGACCGTCAACACGACCGCGGGCGTATCGTGCGCGACGAGCCCGGCGGCGGCGCGCATCGCCGCTCTCGAGTCCTCCGATCCGTCGTAGCAGTAGAGCGGCGGTCCGGACATGGGCATCTCCTCGGGATAGGGGCCGACGATCGACAGCCAGATCGTATTAGGGGTCGCGCGTGTGATGGCGGCGACGAGCGCCGTCGCTGCACCGGGGTTGGCAGCGGTCGCTCACGGGTGTACGGTCGACTTCGATGAATCGCAGGGGCTTCTAATGGCTGCGGCGAGTGCCGCGATCGTGGGCGGGAGGTCGGCGGCTCCCAGTAACCGCTGGGCGGTGCTGGCGCTGCTGAGCGTCGCGCAGCTGATGGTCGTGCTCGACGCGACGATCGTGAACATCGCGCTGCCGTCGGCTCAGCGCGCGCTCGGCTTCTCGACGGACAGCCGCCAGTGGATCGTGACGGCATACGCGCTGGCGTTCGGCAGCCTGCTGCTGCTGGGAGGGAAGCTCGGCGATCTGTTCGGCCGCAAGTGGACGTTCATCACCGGGCTGGTCGGGTTCGCAGGGGCCTCCGTGCTCGGCGGGCTCGCGCAGTCCTTCGGGATGCTCGTCGCGGCCCGCGCGCTGCAGGGAGCTTTCGGTGCGCTGCTCGCGCCCGCGGCGCTGTCACTGCTCACGGTGACGTTCGCCGGTTCGCCTGATCGGGCGAAGGCGTTCGGCATCTTCGGTGCGGTCGCGGGCGGCGGAGCGTCGGTCGGGCTCGTCCTCGGCGGGGTGCTCACGCAGGCGCTCTCGTGGCGGTGGTGCCTGTACGTCAACGCCGTGATCGCGGTCCCGACGGTGCTCGTCGGACTGAGGCTGCTGCAGAACCACGCTCCCGAGAAGCGTCCCAGAATCGACGTTCCCGGTGCGCTGCTGGCCTGTGGCGGCCTGTTCGCGCTCGTCTACGGGTTCTCGAACGCCGAGACGCACTCCTGGACCACGCCCGTGACGATCATCGCCCTGGCCGCGAGCGTGGTGCTGCTCGCGTCGTTCGTGGCAGTCGAGCGGGTCCGCCCCGAACCGCTGCTGCCGCTTCACATCGTCCTCGACCGAGGCCGCGGCGGCGCCTATCTTGCGATCGCGCTCGCGGGCGCAGCCGTCTTCGCGGTGTTTCTCTTCCTGACCTTCTACTTGCAGGACAATCTGCACTTCTCCCCGGTGAAGACGGGCCTGGCGTTCCTGCCGCTGACGGCGGTCCTGGTTGTGACCTCGACGTTCGTGCAGACACGGGTCCTCGACAGGACGGGAGTCAAGCCGCTCGTCGCCGGCGGTATGACGCTCGGGTTGATCGCGATGCTCCTTTTGACGCGCCTCGCGCCGGGGGCCGGCTACGCGAGCCACGTCCTTCCTGCCCTGCTGATCCTCGGCCTGGGCATGGGTTGCATCTTCGCGCCCACGTTCAGCACCGCCACGCTCGGCGTCGACGGCTCCGAGGCCGGCGTCGCCTCGGCGATGGTCAACACCTCCCAGCAGGTCGGCGGCTCGGTCGGCACGGCGCTGCTGAGCACCCTGTTCGCGAGCTCGGTCTCCTCATACCTGTCGAGTCATGCCCGCTCACCGGGACTCGCGAGCGCCGCGACGATCCACGGCTACACGACCGCCTTCGCCTGGGCCGCGGGCATCTTCGGGCTCGGCCTGCTGCTCGCGCTGGTCGTCCTGCCCGCGAAGGCCGGCGCCCCGCTGTCCCCGCCGCTCGGCGCGGCCGAGAGACCCGCCCCGGCCGGAGCCGCGCCGGCACACGCCACGCCGATCCTCGCGACGGGGCCCTGCTGCCACTTCGCCGTGACGTTGAGGTCCGTCCGCGTGACGGTACGCGAGCACCTCGTCCCCGCCGGAGCCCGCGCGGCGGGCTCGGCGAGCCCCGGGGGCGCGGAGGACGCGGGCGGCTGAGGCGCCGGCCGGGCCGGATCAGCCGCCCTTCAGGCCCGGTGCCGTTATCAGGCGTGACCCCCGCCCGTGGGAGACGAACGAGAACGACCAGCGGATGAAGACGACGATCCGGTTCTGAAAGCCGATCAGGTACCACAGGTGCACGACCAGCCAGGTGACCCAAGCCGTGAAGCCGCTCAGCTCGAGGCCTTTGATGTCGGCGACCGCGGCGGCGCGGCCGATCGTCGCGAGATTGCCCTTGTCGTGGTAGTGGAAGGGGCTGCTCGGGCGTGAGCGCAGGCGGTCGCGAACGACGCTTGCGGCGTAGCGACCCTGCTGCATCGCCACCGGTGCGACACCTGGATAGACGACCGCGCCCGAGCCGTCGGCGGCGTGTACCCGGACCATGTCGCCGAGCGCGAACACCTCCGGGTGGCCGGGCAGAGTCAGGTCCGGCTCGACCGTCACGCGTCCCGCCCGGTCGGTCTCGGCGCCGCTCTTCTCAGCGAGCATGCGGGCTGTCGCCGAAGCGGTCACCCCGGCCGCCCAGATGACCGTGCGCGCGGGGATCCGCTCGGTCTCGCCTGTGCCGTCCTGCACCGAGACCGCTTCCTCGCTGACCTCGACGACCGTGCGCCCCAACATCGGCGTGACGCCGATGCGTTCGAGCGAGCGTTGCGCGCGGGCGGAGAGCGACGGCGGGAAGGTCGTGAGCATACGATCGTAGGTCTCGACCAGCAGGATCCGCGCACTGCGAGAGTCGGCTGTCCTGAAGTCGCCTCTCAGCGTGTCGCGCGCCAGTTCGGCGATCTGTCCGGCCATCTCCACCCCCGTGGGGCCGCCGCCGACGACGACGAACGTGAGCCATTCCGCGCGCCTCTCGGCGGGCGCGTTCTCGGCGGCCTCGAAGGCGCTGAGGATATGGCTGCGGGCAGCGAGCGCGCTCTCGAGCGACTTCACCTCGAGCGCCGTCTCACGCCACTCCTCGTGGCCGAAGTAGGAATAGCGCGAGCCGCCGGCCACGATCAGGGTGTCGTATTGCAGAGTCTGCGGCGCCGGCACGCCGCCGACGCCGGAGAGCCTCAGCTCGTGCGACTCGAGGTCGACATCGCGGGCCTCGGCCAGCACGACACGCACGTTGGCGGCCCGGCTGAAGATCGCCCGCAGGGGATAGGCGATCTCGCCCGGTGACAGCGCGCCGGTCGCGACCTGGTAGGTGAGCGGCTGGAAGAGATGGAAGTTCCGCCGGTCGACGAGCGTGATCTGCACGGCCTCGTGGCGCAGCTTGTCCACCGCCTGAAGCCCGCCGAAGCCGCCGCCCACGACCACGACGTGGTGAGCCTTCGTGTCAGCCATCAGGACTCACAGGCTAGTGCGCTCGGACGGGCCATGCGCTCGCCGATGGTTGTGCATAGGATGCGTTTCGCTCATGGCCAACGGTCCTCGGATCGACGCCCCGATCGTCGTCCTCGGCGGTGGCCTTGCCGGTGGCAACGCCGCCGTGACGCTGCGCGAAGAGGGCTTCGCGGGGCGCGTCGTGCTGATCAGCCGCGAGCCGGGAGTTCCCTTCGGGAGGCCACCTCTCTCCAAGACTTATCTCCGTTCCGAGGAGGAGCTGGACGGGTGGTACGTCAAGCCGCATGACTGGTATCGGCAACACGACGTCGAGCTCCTCGCGCGGTCCGTCGTCGGCATCGACACCTCGGCGCACACCCTCACGCTCGGCGACAAGGAGGAGCTCGAGTACCAGAAGCTGCTGATCGCGACGGGCGGGCGCAACCGGTCGCTGCGCGTGCCAGGCGTCGAGCTGGCGGGG
>DASWFM010000043.1:0-1993 GCA_036394235.1 Solirubrobacteraceae bacterium
GTCGCGGCGGGGCTGCCGGCGGCGGTCGATCGAGGCGGGGCGTCCGATGCCGCGGGCCGCCACACGACGCCCCCCGGGCTTGCCCTGGCCCGCAGCCGCCTTCAGCTTCGGTTCCAGCTTGACAACCTTGCCCATCACCAACATTCTAAGGGCGAGTGCCCCTGAATCGCGTTGCGACGACCTGGGTTCTGCTCCTCGGGATAGTGATGTGGGTGTTGAGCGCGCCCGCCGTCTCCTCGGGCTCGGCGAGCGGCCTTGCGGGCCTGCAGGCCGATCTCAAGGGCCAGCTCGCCCGGGCGGGACCCCACGACGGCGCCTACGTCTACGACGTGACCGCCAAACAGGCCTTGTTCTCCGAACGGGCCACGATCGCTCGGCCGCCGGCCTCGGTCGAGAAGCTCTATACGGCCACGACGGTGCTCGCGAAGATGGGCCCTACTGCTCGGCTGACGACAAGCGTCTACGGCGTGGGACAGCTGGCGCCCGGAGGGCTCTGGGAAGGCGATCTGTACCTGCGGGGCGGCGGCGATCCGACCTTCGGCAGCGGCGCGTTCATCGCCTCTCACTACGGGGGGCTCGGCGCAAGTGTCCTCTCGCTGGTCGCTCAGATCGTCAAAACGCAGGGGATCCATCACATCACGGGGTCGGTTCAGGGCGATGAGAGCTTCTTCGATGTCAGGCGCGGGGAGCCCTCCAGCTCCTACGGACCGGACCCGTTCCTCGAAGGGACGCTCAGCGGCCTGGCCTACAACCGCGGCGCCAGCGGCGGCAAACGGGGCGGCCACGCTCCGGCCTCCTACGCGGCAAGAGCGCTGTGGAGGGCGCTGAAGGGCGACGGGGTCAGCATCCGCGGCTCGAGCGGCGCGGCCCCCACGCCGCCCGGCGCGGTGCTGCTCGCGCAGGTCTCCTCGCCGACAGTGGCGCAGCTGCTCGGCCTGACGCTGCCGCCGTCGGACAACTTCTTCGCCGAGACGCTCCTCAAGGACCTGGGGGCGCTGTTCGGCGGCACCGGCACGACGCCGGCCGGCGCCGGGGTTGTGCAGAGCACGATCTCCTCGCTGTTCGGCTTTCGCCCCCGTGTGGTCGACGGCTCGGGGCTGTCACGAGCCGACCGCACTTCCCCCTACCAGGTCGTCGCTCTCCTCGCCGCCCTCGCCGGCACTCCCAGCGGACAGGTGCTGCGCCAGTCACTCGCCGTCGCCGGCCACACGGGCACGCTCGAAAAACGCATGCGTCGTACCGGCGCCTCAGGGCGCTGTCAGGGCAAGACGGGCACGCTGATCGGGGCCTCGAACCTCGTCGGCTATTGCCAGGCCGCGGGCGGCCATCTGCTCGCCTTCGCGATCTTCAACGATGGCATCGCCACCGAAGCGGCCCATGTATTCCAGGACCACATGACGATCACGATTGCCGACTCGAGCATCTCGAGCGCGGAAGTCGCCGGCGCGAAGGCCGGCCGGGTCCACTGACTCAGATCGCGGGTCGGCCTCAGGCGGGGGAGATCGCCGCTCGGCCTCAGGCGAGGGAGATCGCCGGTCGGCCTCAGGCGAGGGCGTAAAGGGCGGAGACGTCGGCCGTCAGGTTGCAACGAGAAGCCGAGGCCCTGTGGGCGCTGCGCCTGCGCTTCTTCGCCCTCGGCTTGTGCGAGACGGTCGGCGCGGCGGTGCCCTTCGCAGAGGCAGACAACGGAGCGGCGGCGATCGGCGAGCGGCCGTAGCCGAAATCGGGCTGTTCGCCTTCGTAGCCGCCGTATTCCCTGCCTTCGGGACCCGAGCATTCGATGTAGCCGCCGTCCTCCACGAGGCTGACGACGGCGCCGAGCGAGACGCCGGACTTTTCAGCGAGGAAGGCGGCCTTGGCCTGAGCGTCGATGAGCGCCTTCGCCATGCCTTCGCGATACACCGACGTCGCCTGCGCGGCGCTGTCCGCCGTGCCGATCGGCACGGTCCCGACGCCCTCCACGCCGACGCTCCTCGCCGCCGTAGAGCCCGCC
>DASWFM010000044.1:0-28561 GCA_036394235.1 Solirubrobacteraceae bacterium
CGGGGAGCGTCGAGGGTATACAGATCGGCGTGCCCGGACCATCCCCCGGGCCGCCCGTTCGTTCGGGGCGGCCTGGGGAATGCCGTCGCGGCCGGGATCCGGCGCTCTCAGCCGTGGAACCCGTATGCCTGGATCTGCACCGCGACGGTGTTGACGAGGTTGCCGAGTGCGATGTTCACGTCGTAGAGGTGCAGCCCCCATTCGGGGCCTGCGAGTTCGAGCGCGAGTTCGTCGCGTTCACCGAGTTCTTTCCCGGTTTCCGGGCTGATCGCACCGGACAGCGTGACCTGCAGCCAGCTGGCGCCGTTTTCGTTGCGGCACTGGGCCGTGTAGAGACCCGGCGCCTCGACCCACGGTGTGGATGCACTCGGCACCGGCAGGGCTTCTCCGATCGTGCCCGGGAACGGCGTCGTCGGAGCGTACGTCAGCAGGCTGCCCGAGTCGCCGTTCTGCTCCAGCAGCGTCGGGTTGACGCACAGCACCTGCGAGCCGGGCGGCACCGTTCCGCCTTCCAGCAGCGCACTGCCGGGCCGGCCGAAGAATGAGTTCTCGGGCGGTTCGGAGAGGAACGAGGAGTAGGCGATCACGCAACCCGTGTCGGTCGCCGACGCGCAGGCCGGGACGTTCTGGAAGGTCACTCCCTCGAGCTGTCCTTCCGGCACCAGCACGTTGCCGCCCAGCAGGATCGCCGAGACCAGTTTCGCCCGCAGGGCCGGTTCGCTGTCGATCTGCTGTTTGATCAGGTTCTCGAGCATCAGCGCACCCTGGGAGTGTCCGATCAGGACGAACGGACGGCCCTTGTTGAACTTGTGGAGGTACTCCATGAACGCCGCGAAGACACCGGAGTAGGCCTTCAGGGCCTCGGCCGGGGTCACGGTTTGTTTGATCGCCTTCAACGTCAGCTGGGGGTACATCGGCGCGTAGACCTTGCAGTCCTGCGAGAAGCGGGAGGCCTGGTCGATGGCGATCTGCGTCTCCTGCGGTTCGATCGCCAGCGTCGCATTCGGACCTTCCTGTTCGGAGACGGTCGGGTAGACGTAGAAGCAGTCGATTGCCGGCTTCGCCTTGGCCGGTTTGACGACGGTTTCCTTTCGCACCGAGCCTTCGTAGCTGACGACGGTCGCTTCGCGGCTCGTCTGGCAGGGGTCGGGCTTCTTGCCCGGCTTGCAGAGCCACACCGTGCTGTTCTTCGCGGCGGCGTTGCCGGCGAGCGCCAGCAGCGCTGCCAGCGCCAGCGCGAGCGCGAGCGCCGTGGCGATCGCCCGAGGCCGCTTCGCTCGCAGGCCTCCGCGCGGTGCGCGTGCACCGATCGATCCCTTCCTCATCCCGGATCCCCTCTCTCACGCGGCGCGCCAGGGTGGGCGCCGTCCGGTTACCGGAGTGATTCTAGAGCCGCGGCGGGGCCGCCGGGACGTCGCTGCGGGGATCCCGGGCTCTGATAGAACAGCGCCCAGGTAACGCCGATCCAGAACTCCGCGAAAGGGAGCCCCATGGCATACACAGTCCCACCGCTTCCGTACGCCTACGACGCGCTCGAGCCGCACATCGACAAGGCGACGATGGAATTCCATCACGACAAGCACCACCAGGCCTACGTGGACAAAGCGAACGCTGCCCTCGAGGGCACGGAGTGGGCCGACAAGCCGATCGAGGAGGTGCTGCAGAACCTCGACAGCCTCGGCGACAAGAAAGGCGCCGTGAAAAACAACGGCGGCGGCCACTTCAACCACAGCCTCTTCTGGGAGTCGATGAGCCCGGACGGCGGCGGTGAGCCGAGCGGCGCCCTGGCCGACGCGATCAACTCGACCTTCGGCTCGTTCTCGGACTTCCAGGCGAAGCTCAAGGAAACGGGCGTCAACCAGTTCGGTTCCGGCTGGTCGTGGCTGATCCACGACGGCTCCGGTCTGGCGATCGTCGGCTCCGCCAACCAGGACAGCCCGATCTCGGACGGCAAGACGCCGCTGCTCGGCGTCGACGTGTGGGAGCACTCCTACTACCTGAAGTACCAGAACCGCCGTCCCGATTACATCGATGCGTGGTGGAACGTCGTCGACTGGGGCCGGATCGCCGAGCGCTTCTCAGTAGCCGGCTAGCGACGTATCCGAGGGCTCCGTGCGCCGGGCGCGCTCCGCCGGGAGCGCCCCGCGCGCGGCATGCGCTCCCGCCTCAGCCGCGTGAGAAGCGCCGGCCGGCGACCGGCGAGGCGGCCTCGTCGAGCTCGACAGGTGAGCCGTTCGCGCCCTCGAGCACGGCTGCAGGCTCCGCGATCGCGACCATCTCGTCGAGCACCCGCGCGGCGGCTTCGTCGTTCTCGGCCGCGGCGGCCTCCAAGGCGGCGATCCGCTCAGGGGTCATCTGGGTGTCGTCCTCGTTCTCGGCCAGCCACTGCCGCGCCTCGGCGGCGGCGACCTGATCGAGGTTGACGGTCTTGCCGGCCGCGTAGTAGCGGTCGATCTCCTTGAAGAGCTCGTCGACGAGCTGTGCGGTGGGAACCTTCTTGAGCGGCTCGCCCTTGGAGTAGATCATCCCCATGTCCTTGGCGCCCGTGATGCCGAAGTCGGCGTGGCGGGCCTCGCCGATGCCGTTCACGGCGCAGCCCAGCACGGAGACCTCGATCGGGTCCTCGTAGGCTTCCAGGCGCTTCTCGACTTCGGCCACGACCGTGTCCATGTCGAACTGCAGCCGCCCGCAGGTCGGGCAGGCGATCAGCACGGGTCCCTTCTCGCGGAGCTTCAACGCCTTGAGGATCTCCCAGGCGACCTTCACCTCTTCCTCGGCGTGGAAGGTCGACAGCGAGATGCGGATCGTGTCGCCGATGCCGTCGGCCAGCAGCGTGCCGAGGCCCACGGCCGACTTCAGCGAGCCGGACCACTTCGTGCCCGCCTCGGTGACGCCGAGGTGCAGCGGATACGGGATGCGCTCGGAGAGCATGCGATTGGCGGCGATCGTGTTGGGCACCGAGGTCGACTTCATCGAGACCTTGAAGTTCCTGAAGTCCAGGCGCTCCATCAGCTCGACCGTCTCGATCGCCGCCGTGACGAGGGCCTCCACGGGGTTCTCGTACTCGAGCTCCCGCAGGTGCTTGGGCAACGAGCCCGAGTTGACGCCGACCCGCAGCGGCGTGCCGTGGCGCTCGGCCAGGGCGGTGACCTCGGCGACCTTCTCGGGGCCGCCGATGTTGCCGGGATTCAGACGCACGCAGTGGGCGCCGGCTTCGATCGCCTTCAGCGCCAGCGTGTGGTTGAAGTGGATGTCCGCGATGATCGGGATCGGCGATTCGGCGACGATCGTCTTCAGCGCCTCCGCGTCCTGCTCGCGCGGCACGGCCACCCGCACGATGTCCGCTCCGGCCTCTGCGACGGTGCGGATCTGCTCCATCGTCGGACCGATGTTGGCCGTCTCGGTCTTCGTCATCGTCTGCACGGCGACGGGGGCTCCGCCACCGATCGGAACCTTGCCGACGAGGATCTGCCGTTGTGAGGCCATGGCGGGATTCTAGTTGGCCCGCCGCTCGAGCCTCTGCATCAGGGCGCTTCGCGCCGAGCCGGCTCGGCGGCGAGCTGCCCGAGCAGCGGGTGCTCGGGCAGCGCCCGGGGGTTTTGCTGCTTCTCAGCCGGCGGTGTAGCCGTAGAAGATCGCCTGGGCGCTCTTCCTGGCGTTCACGATCGCTTTCACCCGGACCGGCCTCGCGCCCTTGCTCGACGCGGGCACGATCACGACGCACGACTGGCTCGAGCTGCATTCGACGTCGCTCGCCGGAGTTTTGCCGAACATGAACGTCGTGCCGTGCCCCAGTTCGAAGCCGTTGCCGCTCACCGTCACTTCGGTGCCACCGCTCGCCGGGCCTTCGCCCGGGCTGATCGTTTCGATTTCCGGGTTGCGGTAGACGAACTGGTCCTTGGGCACGATTTTGCTCGTCCCGTTGGCGGTCTGCACCGTGATGTCGACGGCGCCTACGCCGGGCGGCGATGTGGCCTGGATCTCGAACGGCGTCACGGAGTTGATCGTCGCTTCGGTGTCTCCGAAGAAGACGGCCGTCACGCCTTCGAAGCTCGAGCCCTTGATGACCACGTTCGTTCCTCCCCCGGAGCGGCCCTTGGGCGGTTTGACGGTCGTGACGACGGGCGGTTCGAATCCGGTGCCGGTCGTGAAGCCCTTGCGTTCGGTCGGGTTTCGCACAGTGGCGAATTCGTTGACCGCCACGATTCGCATGATGTAGTGGGTGTCTGGCGTCAGCCCGCTCACGGACCCGGTGACTTTCACGTATTTTTCACCTTCGCCGGGCAGCGCGTTACAGGGAGCCAGGCCACCCATCGCCGGCGTGGTGCCATATTCGAAGTAGCATTCGGTGACGGGCGCACCTTCGGGGTCGACCTGCGCGGTCAGTTCGGCCGAGTGCGGAGTGATTTCCTTCGCTAGGTGCAGGATCACCTTCGGCCCGGACGGGTTGGTCATGAAGCGCCTCGCGCCCGCTTCGCTCGTGCCGAAGCTGTTGGTCGCGACGAGCCGGTACTCGTAGGTCGTGCTTTCGGGCAGGCCTTCGAGACGCGCGGAGACCGCTTCCTTCGTCTCGCCCGCGCCGCCCGGCAGCGTTTCGCAGGCGATCGATTTTTCGAGTAGACCCGAGACGACCGGAGGGCCGTATTCGAAGAAGCAGCCCGTGACAGGAACGTCGTTCGCGGTCACGAATCCCCGCAGCGTCGCAGCCGTCCGTTCCACGAAGGTGGCCGTTTCGGTCTCGACCGCCGGTTCGCTCGG
Source organism: Solirubrobacteraceae bacterium (assembly GCA_036394235.1). Classification (GTDB taxonomy): domain Bacteria; phylum Actinomycetota; class Thermoleophilia; order Solirubrobacterales; family Solirubrobacteraceae; genus Palsa-744. Next base: position 4,759 of record DASWFM010000044.1, read on the forward strand.
CAGCGAGCGGAAGCTCCCCCGGCCGCCCTGTTCGAGCCCGACGCCGTTGCGTACAGCGATCCGGAAGTAGTAGAGCGTGCTTTCTTCCAGACCGCTGATGTGGGCGGTCACGTGCACGGGTTCGGATGGTTCAGAGCCTTCGCCGACCACCTGCGCGCAGGGAGCCGACTGGTTGAGTTCGGTTTTGACGGTTCCGTATTCGAAGAAGCATTCCGTCACCAGCGACCCGTTCGGCCTGACGAACGCGGTCAGCGTCGCCCCGGTGCGTTCGAGTTCCGTCGCGGCTTCCGTGTTCGCGCCGGGCGTCGTCACGAGCGTCGTGAACTGGAGTTCTTCGCCGATGCTTTCGCCGTTTTCGTTTTTCGCGTGGATCCGGAAGTAGTAGACGGTGCTGGAGGCCAGGCCGGACAGGTTCGCGTACTCCGGCACGTCGATCGGTCGCGAGCCGGGCGAGAACGCGCACGGTGCGTGTTCGCTCAGGGAGCCTTTGACGGTGCCGTATTCAAATTCGCATTCCGTCGCGGCGCCCTCGGGATCGACGATCGCGTTCGGGACCGCGGCGGTACGCGTGATTCCGGTCGCGCGTTCGCTTTCGGCGACCGGCGCGCCCCCGGAGGCCAGCGCGGAGATCGCCCCGAGGCCGCCGAGCACCAGAATCGCAAGAGCCGTGGCCACCATGGCTCGTCGGCTCATCCCTCGACTGCCTCTACGTCCAAGCATCATGCTCCCCCTGGCTCGATCCACTCTCCCGTTCAAAGCCAACAACCGCCAGCCTAGCCAGGGGGCGGGTCGCCGGTCAAGCTGCCGATCGGCTCCTTCACAACCGCGCCGGCCCCCTCTACGGTGTCCCCGAGCCGATGCCCGGGGTCTACGCCACCGCACGCGGACCGCTGGCGCGCTTGGCCGGGCCGCTCTCGGCGCGCGCACGGCGGCGCCGCCACGACGCGTTCTTCCCGCGCCGGGAGCTCGCTGCGGACGCCCGCATTCTCGATCTCGGCTGCGGCGTGCTCGGCCTGCGCGGCCTCGAGCCCGGGCGCGACATCACGGGAACGGACATCGACCCGCAGCCGGCCTACCCCGGGCGTTTCGTGCAGGCCGACGCATCCTCGGGGCTGCCCTTCGCCGACGAGGAGTTCGACTTCGTGTACTGCTCGAGCGTGATCGAGCACGTCCCCCCCGCGCGCCGGCCGGCCTTCGCCGCCGAGCTGCGCCGCGTTGGCCGCGGCTGGATGGTGCAGACGCCTGCCCGCTCCTTCCCGATCGAGCCCCACGCCCTACTGCCCGCAGCCCACTGGCTACCCGTTGCGCTGCGGCAACGCTACTGGCGCCTCGGCGCCGCCGGCGACTGGGAGGAGATCTCCCTGCTCGGACGCCGCGAGCTGGAAGCCTTCTTCGGCCCGGCCCGCCCTGAGCGCCTCGGGCCGCTCGTCAAGAGCTGGGTGAGCATCCGGCTGCCGCCCGCCCTCCGATAGCGTCATCCCGTCAGGCGGCTGATGTCGTTGCCGACTCCGTTGACGACCAGGAACAACAGCAGCACGATTCCGACCGAGCTGTAGCGGTACATCGCCCCGAGTGACACCCGCCGGCCGCGGAACTTCTCGAGCAGCGACCACAGCAGGTGCCCCCCGTCGAGCGGCAGGAACGGGAACAGGTTGATCACGGCCAGCACCAGCGAGATGAAGCCGAGGAAGACGAGCGCCTTGCCCGCTCCCTCGTGGACGGTTTCGTTGGCATCGGCGGTGATGCCGACGATGCTCGAGACTTCGTGGCGGGCCTTCGGCTGGGTCAGGGCGCGGCCGAAGCCCGTGATCGTCCCGGTCGTCGTGTGCCACATCTCGCTGAGCGCCGCGCCGGCAGCCCCCGCGGCCCCGAATGACCGCGGCGAGCCGAAGGCGAAGCCGATCAGCATCCGCTTCGCCTCCGGGCTGTAGCGCGGGTAGATGCTCAGCGTCAGGCGTCTGCCGCTGCGCAGCACCGTCACCGCAACCGGAACAGCCGCCCGGCAGCCCTTGCTCTGCGCGCCTGCGCAGCGGTGCGTATCGATCCGTGCGCGCGCAGATTCGATCGTGGCCGGCTTGCCGTCGATCGCGACGATGCGGTCGCCGACACGCAGCCTGCCGGCGGCGGGCTCGCCGGGTTCGATCGCCAGCACCTGTGTGCTGGGCACCGTCGTCGGCACCGCCGGGTTGAGGTTTCCGAGCACGATCGAGCCGCTCGGCGAGCCTGCCAGCAGCACTCCCCAGAAGATGAAGAACGCGATCAGCAGGTTCACAGCGGGTCCCGCGAGGATCACCACGATCCGCTTCCAGGGCTGCTGCATGTAGTAGGCCCGGTCGGCGACCCGCAGGTCGAGCAGCCCCAGTTCGACCGGGCTCATGCCGGTGATCTTCACGTAGCCGCCCGCCGGGATCGCACCGATCGAGTACTCGGTCTCGCCGCGTTTGATGCCGACGAGCTTCGGCGGGAAGAACAGCGAGAAGCGCTCCACGCGCATCCCGACGGCCTTCGCCGCGACGAAGTGACCGAGCTCGTGGAGCACGATCAGCGCCATGATCCCGAGGATCGTCAGTACCCAGCTCACCGGCCCAGTGTGGCAGGCGACCAGGGCCGGCTCCGGCGCTTAGCCCTGCCGTGCTCGAGGCCTGCTCCCGGCGGGCGCGGCGGATCAGCGCAGCGCCGCGACGGCCTCGCCGGCGAGATCCCTCGCGAGGCGGTCGGCCTCGTAGAGCGACTCGAACGTCACGACCGGCTGGCTGGGCAGCGCATCGAGCGTCCGCTCGATCACGTCGGATATCTCCAAGAAGCGCAGGCCGCCGTCGAGGAAGGCGTGCACGGCGATCTCGTTCGCGGCGTTCAAGATGCAGGGCGCAGTGCCACCGGCTCGAGCCGCTTCGCCGGCCAGCCGCAGGCAGGGGAACGCATCGAGGTCCACCGCTTCGAAGTCGAGCCGTCCGACCGCTGCGAGGTCGAGCGGCGAGATCGGCAGCGGCACGCTCTCGCCGCCGTGAAGCGCATAGGAGATCGCGATCCGCATGTCCGGCGGCCCCATGTGGGCCAGCATCGCCCCGTCGGCGAGCTGCACGATCCCGTGGATCAGCGACTGCGGGTGAACCACGACCTCGATCCGCTCATAGGGCGTTCCGAACAGGTGGTGGGCCTCCATCACCTCGAGGCCCTTGTTCATCAACGTCGCCGGGTCGATCGTGATCTTTCCGCCCATCGCCCAGGTCGGATGGTCGAGCGCCTCCTGCACCGTCACCTCGCCGAGCTCCGCACGGCTGCGGCCGCGGAACGGCCCGCCGCTCGCGGTGATCGTGAGCCCCTGCACCGCTCCCGCCGGCTGGCCCGCGATCAGCTGATGCAGAGCTGTGTGCTCGGAGTCCACGGGCACGATCCGCGCACCCGTCGCCTCGGCCAGCGCCGTCACGAGCTCGCCGCCCACGACCAGCGACTCCTTGTTGGCGAGCGCCAGGTCGATGCCCTCGCCGAGCGTCGCCACCGTCGGCGCCAGCCCGGCAGAGCCGACCAGCGAGTTGAGCACGATGTCCGCGCCCGATTCCAGTACCAGCCGCACGAGGCCCTCGGCACCGGCGAGCACCTGTCCGTCGGTCCACGCCTCCGCGGCCCGGGCGGCGGCGTCGGGGTCGGCCAGGGCGATCCGCCGCACGCCCTGGCGGCGTGCCTGCTCGACCAGCGGCTCCCATGAGCGCTCCGCGGAGAGCCCCACCAACTCGAGCTCATCGGAGCGTTCGCAGACATCCAGGGCCTGGCAGCCGATCGAGCCGGTCGAGCCGAGGATCAGCAGGCGCTTGGGGTCAGACATCGCGCCGATCATAGGCGCACCGCTGCGCTCACACCACGAGCGCCCGACCCGTCGCCGCCGGCTGCTCAGCTGCGGAGCGGCGCTTGCAGTTGTGGGAGCTCGCGGAGCTCGCTTTCGTTCGAGTCTTCGCGCGTGCGCCCCCGCAAAGCCTTCGCCCCCTCGACAGCCCCCTCGGCGGCGACGACGGCGATCACCGCCGCGGCCACGCGCGGGTCGAACTGCGTACCGATGTTGGCGCCCAGCTCCGCGAGCGCCACCTCATGTGACAGGGCCTGACGGTAGACGCGATCGGTCCGCATCGCGTTCCAGGCGTCGCAGCACGCGACGATCCGGGCCTCCAGCGGGATCTCCTCGCCCGCCAGGCCGTCGGGGTAACCCGTGCCGTCCCAACGCTCGTGGTGGGAGCGCACGACCAGGCCGACCTCACGCATGAAGCCGCCGATCCGCTCGAGCATTCGCTGGCCCTGGATCGTGTGCGTCCTGATCACCGCCCACTCCTCGGCATCGAGCTTCCCCGGCTTGTTGATGATCTCCTTGGGCACCGCGATCTTGCCGACATCGTGAAGCAACGCCGCGAACTCCACGTTGCGGCGCTGAGCGGCGCTGAGATGCATCTGCTCGGCGACCTCGAGAGCCAGGGCGACGACGCTCTTGCAGTGCTCGCCGGTGTAGCCGTCGTCGGCCTCGACGACATCCCCCAGCACGAGCGCCGTGCCGCGGTACGCGGCGTTCAGCTCGAGCAGGCTCTCGAGGCGCTCGCGGCGCTCCTTGGCGAGCACCGCGAACAGCCCCAGCACCGGGAGTACGCTGAGTACCGTGGCGGGCTCCGCCGGCACGCGGCGGGCGACGACGAGCGCCACGCCGGACAGGCCGGCGTCGATCGCGTAGACCCAGGACTCCCGCAGCTGGGAACGCAGCGAGGCGCCGCGCGCGAGCCTGTAGCGCAACGTCGAGACGATGAAGTCGGCCGCGAACTCGCCCATCAGCGCCGCCACGAGCAGCGCCGCGCCGGCGGCCGCGGGAGAGGTGCCGGCGATCACGAACACCGAGACTGCTCCGACCGCGAACCATGAGTTGCCGGGCGACTGCAGGAGTCTCGCCGCCGGGATCACGCCGCGGAGGACATCGGGGACGCGCGCCAGCGTCAGAGCGAGTACGACGGCGACCGGAACGAGCGCCGGCGGAGCGGCGAACAGCAGCGGCACGAAGGCCAGCTGCGTGAGGACGGTGAAGCCGAACGGCGTATCGAAGGAGACGCGGCTCGCCGCGACCAGGACGAGCACACAGAGCGCCAGCGGCCACACGGCGATCTCGTGCACGGGGCTCGCGACCCACAGCGCCGCGACGGCAGGCACCAGCAACCCGCCGGCCAGGAGGCCGCAAACCAGCTCGCGCCGGGTCATCGCCGAATGCTCACGCGTCAGCGTGTCGGCGAGCAGCTCCTGCTCCTCGAGGCTGGGATCCAGTGCCACCTTGGGGTTATCGGCCCGCAGCGCATACCCATTAGCGCGCGGGCCGCCGCGCTGGCCACTCGTCCCGGCCGCGACGTCACGGCTGGGACACCGGGGTGGTGTCCAGAAGATGTCGCTGTGGCTAAGCGACTTCCCGCGACGATCCGATGAGGAGGCGTAAACCCAATCACTGCAAAAGGCAAACCCGTCGTGAGGCGGGGACGCAAAGCCAGAGGTCTCAAACCATTTGAGATAGCTCGGCCGCCAGTGGAGTCACGGAGGACACAATGTCTTCGTTTCGCCACGCGGCAAGCAGAATCACCAAGAAGATCGGTTGCGCGATGGGAGCTTCCCTTGCGTTGCTGATCGCGATCTACCTGCCGGCCGCGGCGAACGCCGCTGAACCGGAGACCCAGGCAGCACCGACCCAGGAACCCGTGGTCAGCGCTCCCGTGCCGGCGCCCGCAAAGGTGAGCGCCGAACTCGCGGTGTGTCCCGGCCAGACCTTCCTTCAGCCCTTCACGGAACTGAAGGACAACAACTACTACACGCTCGTCGAAGGAAGCGAATCGGCTTCCACCGGCGAAGGGTGGGAACTGCAGGGCGGCGCCCAAGTCGTCGAAGCAACCCGCCCGGACGGCAGCACCGGAGGGGTCTTCGACCTCCCCAGCGGAGCCGTTGCGATCAGCCCGCCCACGTGTGTCACCTTGCAGTACCCGACGGCACGCGCTTGGGTGCAGGACTCCGAAGGCGGAGGCGGCGTGCAGGTGAGCGTGCTCTACGCGGGCGCCAACGGACCGGCGCACGTCGGCGCGCTCACGGCGAGGGCCGGCAGGGGCTGGCGGTTGTCAGTGCCCTTCAACGTCCAGCCGCAGTTGACGGGCGAAGAAGAAGGCGTCCGTGAAGTGCGCTTCGTCTACGCCAACACCGGCAAGAAAAGCGACTACCAGATCGCGGGGCTCTACGTCGACCCCCGCTTCACCCACTAGCGAGGGCGAGTGCGATGCCGGGCGGCTCTCCGTGGCCGCCCGGACTCGCGTCTCACGTGTATTCGTAGGTGTCCAGCGGCGGGTTCTTCCTGGACTTCTTGCCGACCAGCGCGAAGACTTCCACGTTGCCGGGTTTGGCCCGCGGCGGCGTGGTCGCCGTGCATGAAGTGCTGGACGTGCAGTTGACGCCCGTCGCGTGCACTTTGCCGAAGATCAGCGTCGTGCCGGAACCGAGGGCGAAGCCGGTGCCGGTGACGGTGACGGTGATCCCCCCCGCGGCCGTGCCCGACGATGGGCTGACGCCCGTGACGGTCGGTTTGCCATAGGTGAAGTGGTCAGCGGAGGACACCGCGCTCGTCCCGCCTGGCGTTGTCACCGTCACATCGATCGGGCCGGAAGAGTGCTCAGGCGATACGGCGGATATCGAGGTCGGCGAGTTGACTTCGAAGCTCGTGGCTGGAGTGCCGCCGAAGCTCACGGCGGTGGCGCCGGCGAAGCCCGTCCCGGTGATCGTGACGCTGGTCCCGCCGGAGGTTTCGCCTTTCTTCGGCGTGAGTTTCGTCACCGTCGGCGCTGTCGCGGCGAGGCGCTGCAAGCAGGTGCTGCCCTGGTTGCTCCACTCCTGCTGGTACCAGTACTCGGCGCCGTTGACCAGCTGGTTGTAGCGAGAGCCGTCGGGGGCCGTGCCGAGCTGCGTGCCGTATTCGGTCAGGTCTTCGAAGGTGCGGCATTTGTCGCCGTCCTCCTGGCCTTCTGGGCCGAACCAGGCGTTCAACGTCGGGTCGGTGACCGACTCGTTGTGCTCGTGGCTGAGGCCGCCGAGCAGCGCCGAATCCGACGCACCGTTGGGATGTTCGCCGGTATCGCAGCCTTCGACTTCGAGGACGTAGGGGTCGTCGGCGTAGATGATCGTGCCCCCGGGCGCGGAGATCGCGCCGTGGTAGGCGCAGTAGGCCGGGGAGAGAGACCCGGCCGAGCATTCCGTGCTGGCGGTTCCGAAGCACGATTCGACGCCGGGTGGCGTCAGCAAGAAGTACTCGTGGACGAGGTCCTGCGGCAGCCCGTGGGCTTCGATGTAGCTCGTGAGCTCGGCCTGGATCTGTTCGTCGGTCAGGCACGTCGGCGCGGCGGTACAGCCATTGAGGGGGTATGGCTTGGTGTCGATGATCACGCCGCCGAAGTGGGAGTCGTAGTTGGCCGTCTGGCCGGGTTCGCCGGTGTACTGGGTCGCGACCGAGTCGACGTTCTGCGCGCCGCCGCTGTCGGCGGCGAGGTCTTTGAGGTACTTCTCGACCCCGGTCTGGTAGCCGGCGGCATAGGGCTGGGAGCCCGACGGAGCCCAGAAGAACATGTAGTTGGTGTTGGAGGTCATCACAGGACCGCCGTGGTAGACGAGGTTTTTTTTGCCGGCGAACGGCGTCGCGGCGAATCGCGGGGCGCCGCTCAGCGGCTGGTAGCTGAGGCGCCTGCCCGGCGTCGGTTCGACCAGCACGGCCGAGGCGCTCTGTGCGCCTGCCCACGAGACCGCGACGGCCAGCGCCGCGAGCGCGCCGATCCGCACACGCAGGCGCGCATGGCGACTCTCGCTCGACGTCCCTCTCATCGTCCCTCCCCTTCGGATCATCCCTCGGAGCGCTCGGAACGGTAGCGTGGCCGGCGCTGCCTGTCCACTTGGAGCGTCCGGCTTCGGACGTATGTCGAGCCCTCTGCGAGGATTTAGGACGGCTTCAAGCGCTGCACAGCGTCCGTTGAGGATCACCCGCCAGAGTGCCTCCCAGAGTGCTCCTTACTCTGACACTGATCCTCATTCCCTCCCTCTGGCTGGCCGTCGCGGCAATCGTCGTGGCGGCCTGCCGGTCGGCCTCCCTGGCCGACCGCCTCGCGGCGCGGCAGCGCCTGGCGGCACAGCAGAAGGGCCGCCCCGAGGACGGCCCTTCTGCGATACCCGCCGGCGAATCGAGCCGCGGTTACGGTTTGGCGGTCAGCCAGAGCGTGTAGTTCACGGTCCCTTTGGCCGAGTTGCACTTCGCGCTGGCCGGCCCCTGCTGGCAGCCCCACCAGTTGCTTGCCGCTTCCACCACCGTGCCGGTGCCGCCGTTCGCGCCGGCCGTGTTCTTGTAGATCGCGTTGCCCGAGGCCGTCACGTTCGCCTGGCCGCCCGATTCCTGGGTGACGAACAGTCCGGTGCTTGCGTCCTTCAGCCTGTTGCCGGTCAGCGTCGCAGTGACGTCGCCGAAGCCGAAGCCGAGCTGGTCAGTCGTGATCAGCGCCCCGTACGTCAGCGATTCGCTGGCCGAAGCTCCCGTACCGTCCACCTTGTTGGCCGCGAACCTCGGACCCTGGCCCGCGACGGATCCACCGAAGGCGGCGAGACCGACCGCGCAGCCCTTGACGGAGTTGCCTTCAAGGGTCGCCGATACATAGGGCGCGAACACCCAGACCCCGTAGCCGTCCAACTTGCATTCGGAGACCTTGTTGCCCTTGATCAGGTCGGCCGAGCCGCCCGAGCCCCCGTTGTTGTCGGTGTGCACGCCGCTGCCCGACTTGGTCACCTTGTTACCGGCGAATTCGATCCCCTTCGACCAGTTCGCCGAGAGCGCGTCATTGGCTTCGGTGACGGAGTTGTCGTCCATCGACCCGGAGCCTTCGAACGCGAACATCGCGATCGACGCTTCTTCGGCCTGCACATTCTTGACCATGTCGTGGTTGAAGTTGAAGCTTCCGCCCGAGGAGGCGTAGATGCCGCGCAGGTAGATGTCCGCGACGGCCACGTTGGAGACCGTGAGGTTGTTGAACACGCCAACCAGGTGGTTCGTGATGATGCCGTTGCGTGCGTCGATGTCCTTGCCGCCGACGACTACGCCGCTTGTCAGCGAGGGGTTGTCACCCTCCACGCTCAGCTTCGTGATCGTCACATTGTCGGCTTCGACGAGGATCACGTTGCTGGCCGTGCCGCCACAAAGCGAGCCGCCCACGCAGACGGGTTTCGACACCGCCGGCTCGAGCACGGTTTCCTTGCCCGAACCCTGCAGCGTGACGGGCTTGTTGACCACCACGTTCTCCACGTAGGTGCCCTTGGCGATCGTGATCGTGGCGCCTTCCGCGGAGCCGTTGATCGCGGCCTGGATGCTCGTGTAGGCGCATCCGCTGGCGCATACCGTCTTGCCCATGCCCAGCGCCGTGCCGGTGCTCGCCAGACATGCGGCGAACACCGAGCAGGCCAGAGCGACCCGAACTTTGCCTCCCATGGTTCCCTCCATCTCCAGTTCCCCCCTCCGGGGCCTGACGGGCATCGTAAACAGTCTGGACGTCTCGTGTCAGGCCGCAGTGAAAGGCGTCATCGGCCTTACGGCTGCAGATGATTCGGAAGGCAGCAAACGGGGCATTGCAAAGTCGATGCCATGCGATCTGCGACGGCCAGATCTGGCGGTTGTGATGCCGCTCGATCCTCACACTCCGCGCTCTGCGCGACATTGCGTGGCTCAGGTCGACCACCCCTCTCCAGACCTCCGCGACGCCGTCATGCTGCTCTGCAGCGAGATCGTCACGCAGGCGGTCGAACGCTCAGAGGGAGACGCGATCGAAGTGCGCGTGTGGATGCCCGAGGATGTCGTCCGTGTCGAGCTGATCGGATCTCCTCACAGCCTGTCCAAGGTTCATCGCGACCATACCGACTACTCCACGATGCTGCTCGACCAGCTAGCCGATCGCTGGAAGCACGAGACCGGCGAGCGCGGTGCCCGCGTGTGGTTCGAAATAGACCGCCACCCGGCTGCGAGGCCGCTGGCCGCCGCCTACTGACGGCTCGCGCCAGAGGCCGCCCGTCCCTGGCTGAAGCGAGCGTCCGGCGATGATCAGCCTCAGGTGCCTGCGGTGCGGCCTTTCGTTTCCGCTGGAAGGCTCCCGCGGGGAATTCTGTCCGCGTTGCCTCGCCCGGCTCTCGGACAGAAGGTGCAGCTGATCCAGGTCAACGACCGGCCTGCCGCCGCTGCAGGAGGGCGGGCCTCCCGGCTGAGGATCGAGACCCGGAAGTCAGGAGCCGCTTGCTTATCGTGTCCTCCTTGGTCGTGTGCCGAGGCGCGGACCGGAGGGCCGACTTGACGAGGATGGCGCCGCTACTGGCGTCGGTGGGGTTCCAGTCGCATCGAGCTAATCCCTCGGTGCGACGCCCCCGGGCCGCGCAAACGGTCGCGGGGGCACTTGGTCGTGGCGAGCAGCCTACTCCCGGTCCGGACGGACCGTAAGCCTCCCGTCGCCGCGGGACGCACTCAGGCAGACCGCCACGACAATCATCGCGGCAGCCGCCCAAGCGGAGAGAGAGATCAGAACAAGGAGCATGATCAGGAGGGCAGCTTCTGCCCTGCCGCTCATCGTGGCAGCGCGAGGCCGTCGACCAACTGGACAGGTGTCTAAGAATCACGGCGCTGCGGGTCCCGTCGTGACGCCGCCTACCTGCAGCGCTAAGCCCGAAGATCCCAGCCGAGGGGTCCGGCGCAGTTTGGCGCGACTGCAAACCGGCTCCGCAGAGCCCGCGGCGACGAGCTCTAACGAGGCTGGTCCGAATACTGGCCCGAGCAACACAGTGTCACCTGGTAATCGGCTCCGTGAAGCCAATCGCTGCGCTCAGTGCACGTAGGCAGCCCAGATGTAGTACGCGGCCACCGCGCTGAAGAGCACGGCGTCGAGGCGGTCGAGGGCCCCGCCGTGGGGCCCGAACAGGCCGCCCGAGTCCTTGGTGTCCGCCTCGCGCTTGACGAATGACTCGAACAGGTCGCCGAGCGGCGCGGCGATCGCGACGCCGAGGCCGAGCACGAGTGCATGGGTTCCCGGCAGCCATTCCTGGTAGCGGCCGGCGATCCATACGGCGAGGACGGCGCAGAGCATCCCGATCGCGAGGCCCTCGACCGTCTTGTTCGGCGAGATCGACGGGGCCAGGGGACGGCGGCCGAACATGCGCCCGCCGAGGTATGCGCCCGTGTCGCCGATAAAGGTGCCGACGAGTACGTCGATGACGATCCCCTCTCCGTGCGGCAGGCCGCGCAGCATCACCGCGTGCGCGAGCGCGAGGCCGATCCAGTAAACGCCGAGCAGCGTCGCGGCGAGCCCGCCCACGCTCGGACGCGGCGAGGCGAGGGTGAAGCCGAACAGCACCGGCAGCACGAGCACCAGCGCGAGCACGAGTTGCGACTGGCTGCCGTACAGCGCCGTGCCCAGCAGCCCGGCTAGCGCGACGAAGCCCGCGAGTCGCACCGGATGGGCCCGCGCGTACATCGCGTACAGCTCGTGCAGGCACACTGCGCCGAGCAGGAACAGCCCGAGCGCGAAGATCAGGCCGCCCGGGACCACGATCAGCAGCGCGAAGGCGATCGCCGGGATCGCCCACAGCACGCGTGTGCTCGTCTCCGAGCGCGGTTTGCGCCGTCTGCGTCGCGCGGCGGTGCGGGCGCGCGCCCGGCCGCGCTCCGAGCGCGCCGCGGCTGTCGACGGCCGCGGGCCCCGCGCTGCCGGCGACGGTCGCGGCCGCCCACGACGTGTGCGCGATTCGCTCGGCGGGTCCGCTCCGTCCATCGCGGGGGTACTCACCTACCGCCGAACCGGCGCCTGCGCGCGGCGTACTCCGCCAGCGACTCCTCCAGCGCACGCCGGTCGAAGTCGGGCCACAGCTCCTCGCGGAAGACCAGCTCGGAGTAGGCCGACTGCCAGAGCAGGTAGTTCGACAGCCGTCGCTCGCCGCTGGTGCGGATGATCAGGTCGGGGTCGTGCATCTCGGGCGCGTACAAGCAAGCCCGGAAGGCCTCCTCGCCGCGGCTGGGGCCCGACCAATACTTCTGCGCGGCGTCGAGGATCTCCGCGCGGCCACCGTAGTTGAAGGCCACGAACAGGGTGATCCGGGAGTTCTGGGCCGTCACCCCTTCGGCCCATTCCATCTGTTCGACAAGCGACGCCGCCACGCCCTCGCGGCGTCCGATGAACCGCATCCGCACGCCTTCGCGGTGCAGCTCCGGCGTTTCCTCGGCGATGCGCTGGGAGAACATCGCCATCAGCCCCGCTACCTCGGCTGGCGGCCGCGACCAGTTCTCGGTCGAGAAGGAATACACGGTCAGCTCCTCCACACCGAGCTCGGCGGCGTCCCGCAGGCGCGCCTTGACGGTGTCGGCACCGGCACTGTGGCCCTCGTTGACGGGCAGGCCACGGGCGCTCGCCCAGCGGCCGTTGCCGTCCGTGATGATCGCCACGTAACGCGCCTGTGAGGCGGGGGCGTCCCCACCGGCGGCCTCGTCCGGGGTGGCTGGGTCCTTGTCACCCGCCGAGGACGCTTGCCCGGCAGGCTCCATCAGACCGCCAGGATCTCCTCTTCCTTGGTCTTCAGCAGGCCGTCGAGGTCTCCGACGCGGCCGTCTGTGAGCTTCTGCAACTCGACCTCGGCGCGGTGCTCGTCGTCGGAGGAGGCTTCGCCGTCGGCCTTCAGCTCGCGGAGGTGCTGCATCGTGTCCCTCCTCACGTTGCGAATCGCGACCCGGCCCTCCTCGGCGAGATTGCGGACGACTTTCACGAGCTCCTTGCGGCGCTCTTCGGTCAGTTCCGGCACCACCAGCCGCACGAGGTTCCCGTCGTTGGAGGGCGTCAGGCCGATGTCGGACTCGTTGATCGCCTTCTCGATCGCCTTGATCGAGGACTTGTCGTAGGCCTGCACCGACAGCAGCCGGGCCTCCGGCGCCGAGATCGTGGCGAGTTGATTCAGCGGTGTCATCGCCCCGTAGTAGTCGACGACGATCCTGTCGAGCAGCGATGGGCTGGCGCGTCCCGTGCGGACCGTCGAGAACTCGTGCTGCGCCGACTCGACGGACTTCGCCATCCGCTCTCCGGCGTCCTCGAGCAGTTCGTCGATCAAATTCTCAGCCATCCTGCTCTCCTCCGGAGGTCGTTACCAGGGTCCCGACGCGCTCGCCCGAGATTATCCGCGGCAGGCTCGTGTCGTCGTCCATGTTGAAGACGTTCAGGGGCATGCCGTTCTCCATGCACAGCGCGAGAGCCGTCGAATCCATCACGCGCAGGCGCCGCTCGATCGCCTCCATATGCGTGATCTGGGGAATGAACTTCGCGTCCGGGTCGATCGCCGGGTCCGCCGTGTAGACGCCTTCCACCCCGTTCTTGGCCATCAGGATGATCTCCGCGTGAATCTCCGCGGCGCGCAGCGCGGCGGCCGTGTCGGTGGTGAAGAACGGATTGCCCGTGCCCGCCGCGAAGATCACCACACGGCCCTTTTCCAGGTGTCGCATCGCGCGACGGCGGATGTAGGGCTCGGCGACCTCGGAGATGGCGAGCGCGGACTGCACCCGTGTGTTGGTGCCCATGTGCTCGAGGGCGTCCTGCAGCGGCAGCGCGTTGAGCACCGTCGCCAGCATCCCCATGTAATCGGCCGTCGCCCGGTCCATCCCCGCCGCGGCGCCCTTCATGCCGCGGTAGATGTTGCCGGCGCCGACGACGATCGCCACCTCGACGCCCTGCTCGTGAACTCCCGTCACCTGGCGCGCCACGGCCCGCACCCGCTCCGGGTCCGTGCCGTAGTCGAGCTCCCCCATCAGGGCCTCGCCCGAGAGCTTCAGCAGGATCCGTTTGAAGGCAGGGGCCATCGACGGAGCAGAGACTATCCGGGGCCCTATGCGGAAAGACGCGTCAGGAGGACGTGGATCGAGTGCGACAGGGAATGGAAGCCCCGCCCGCCCCGCGTCGCGTGCTTCGCACGCGAGCGAGCGAGGACGCAGCCGAGCGAAGCATCCACGTTCTACTGACCTACCGCGTAGCGGGTGAAGCGGCGAATCACGACGTTCTCGCCGGTCGTCGCCGTGAGCTCGTCGCGAAGCTGCTGGACCGTCTTGCCCTCGTGCTTGGGGTTGTGCATCTCCTGCTCTAGCAGCACGATCGTCGAGAGCCAGGAGTCGAGCTTGCCCGCGACGATTTTCTCCCGCACGTTCTCGGGCTTGTCGGCCGCTTCCTGCTCGTAGATGCGCGTCTCCGCCTCCTGTGCCTGGAGCGGGACCTCCTCGCGGCTCACGTAGGCGACCGTCGGCGTGGCGGCGATCTGCAGGGCCACCTCGCGGGCGAATCCCGTGAAGTCCTCGTTCTTGGCCACGAAGTCGGTGTTGCAATCGACCTCGATCAGCACGCCGACGTTGTTGCCGGGATGGATGTAGGACTGGATCGTGCCCTCCGTGGCGGCGCGCTCGCCGAGATCCTGGATCTTCTTGCCCTGGCGGACGCGCAGTAGCTCGATCGCCTTCTCGGCGTCGCCGTCGGCCTCGATCAGCGCCTTCTTGGCGTCCATCATCCCCGCACCGGTGCGGTCGCGAAGGGCCTTCACATCCTTGGCTGAGACCTCCGTGGTACTCATTTCTGCTCCTCCGCGGCGGCCTGCCCGGCCGTCGCGCTCTCGTCGGTTGTCTCCGCGACCGCCACCGGCTCGGCCGGCGCCTGGTCCGGCTCGGGCGGCGCCTGCTCCGGCTCAGGCGGCGACTCGGGGGCGGCATCGGCGGGGGGCGATGCGGCGCTCGCGCCCTCCGCCTCCTCGCTTTCGGCGACCGTCTCGGCCGCTGCCGAGGTGACGTTGGCGGGCTGGCGCGCGTCGATCCCCGCGGTCACCGGCGTGGCGGTCTCGCTGCCCTCCTCGAGCGTTGCCGGGTCGACGGGCGGCTGCACCGGCTGGCTCTCCGCGGAGGGCTGCTGGGCAGCCAAGGCGGCGGCCGCCCTTTCGGCTACGGCTTTGTCCTCGGCCTCTTTGACAGCCTGTTCCTCGGCCTCGCGCTTGGCCTGTTCTTCGGCCTCGCGCTTGGCGCGCGCTTCGGCCTCGGCTTTGGCTTTTTCCTCGGCCTCCTTGCGAGCGCGTTCCTCCTCGGCGCGGAACACCGAATGGCCCTCGGAGACGACCTGGCCGACGGCCTGGGTGATCAGGGCGCAGGAACGGATCGCATCGTCGTTGCCGGGCACCACGAAGTCGATGCCGTCCGGGTCGCAGTTCGTGTCGACCAGGCCGATGATCGGGATCCGCAGGCGGCGCGCCTCTTTGACCGCGATCTCCTCGGTTTTGAGGTCGATCACGAACATCGCGTCGGGTACGCGCTGCATGTTCTTGACGCCGCCCAGGTTGGCTCGCAGCTTCGCGAGGTCGGCCTGCGCGGACATCCGCTCGCGCGTGGGCAGCAGCTCCAGCTGTCCCTCGGCCTCGTAGCGTTCGAGGTCGTGCAGCCGCCGGATGCGCTGGTTGATCGTCTGGAAGTTGGTCAGCAGGCCGCCGAGCCAGCGGTGGTTGACATATGGCATGTCAGCCGCCTCTGCGACGTCCTTGATCGTGTCGCGCGCCTGCTTCTTGGTGCCGACGAACAGCACCGTGCCGCCGCGATGTGCGAGCGTGCTGGCGAACTCCTGGGCCTGGGCGAGCAGGGCCTGCGTCTTGAGCAGGTCGATGATGTAGATGCCGCCGCGCTCGCCGAAAATGAAGCGGCGCATCTTGGGGTTCCAGCGGCGCGTCTGGTGACCGAAATGAACGCCGGCCTCCAGCAGCTCCGCGATTCCAACCTCAGCCACGGGCTACTCCCTTGTTTTTTGATTTCTGTTGAAGCCGTACGCGGATACGCGGACCCGATCGCATTCGTGGCGATCGGGCAGGGCCGCGATCCGTGCTCGCACGGGTCGAAGGTCCGAAACGAACCAATCAGGATATCCGACGAGGAGCTCAGCCGGCGGTGCGCGCACGCTCCAGAGCGTCCCGGAGATCGGCCGGGAGCGGCGAGCGGACCTCCAGGCGGTCGCCGCTGACCGGATGCTCGAAGGCGAGCCGGGTGGCGTGCAGGAACTGACGCTCGAGGCCGTAGAGGCCGGGTGTTCCGTACTCCGGGTCGCCTGCCACGGGATGCCCGATCGCCTGCAGGTGGACGCGGATCTGGTGGGTGCGGCCCGTCTCGAGGCGCAGGCTGAGCAGCGATGCCCCCGGCAGGGCGCGCTCGAGCGTGAAATGGGTGCGCGCCTCGCGAGCGCCCGCGCCGCCGACGGCCATTCGTGTGCGAACCCTCGGGTCGCGTCCCACGGGCGCGTCCACGGTGCCGCTGCGCGACGGCGGGCGGCCCTCCACGAGCGCCAGGTATTCGCGTTCGATCCGCCGCGCCGCGAGTGCTGCCTGCAGCTTGCGGTGGACATCATCGCTGCGCGCGACGACCATCAGGCCCGAGGTGTCGCGATCGAGGCGGTGGACGATCCCGGCGCGCTCGGCATCCCCGCCTGCCAGCAGCGGCGCGAGAAGCTGGGAGAGCGTGTCCTCGCGGTGGCCCCGGCCGGGGTGCACGACGAGCCCCGGGCCCTTGTCGATCACGATCAGGTGCTCGTCCTGGTAGGCGATCGAGAAGCCCTCAGGGACCTCCGGAGAGCTCATCGCGTCCCCTCGCCGGGCCCGCCTCCCGCCGCCTCCCCTTCGGCCCCCGGCTGCCCGGGCTGGGCCGGCTCTCCCCGAGGGTGCGCGCGTGAGCGATCGATCACGAAGAACAGCAGGACGATGCCGATCGTGATCGAGGCGTCGGCGAGGTTGAAGGGCGGCCAGCCGAGGGGCAGCTTCACGAAGTCCGTCACCGAGCCGCCGCGTAGGCGGTCGACGACGTTGCCCACGGCCCCCCCGATGAGCATGCCCGTCGGCAGCCAGATCAGTGGCAGGCGGGCGTGCCGGGCGAAGTAGGCGAGCAGCACCAGCAGCGCGACGGCGATCAGGATCGTCACAGCGACGTGGCTGCCGGGCAGGAACCCGAAGGCGACACCGTGGTTGCGGGTGTTGACGAGCTCCACGCCCGGCAGGAACCGCTTTTCTTCCCCCGG
Source organism: Solirubrobacteraceae bacterium (assembly GCA_036394235.1). Lineage (GTDB taxonomy): Bacteria > Actinomycetota > Thermoleophilia > Solirubrobacterales > Solirubrobacteraceae > Palsa-744. The sequence continues at coordinate 21,879 of DASWFM010000044.1, forward strand.
CGTGATCGAGCTGCGGACCGCGCTCTTGGTCAGCTGGTCGACGGCCACGACGACAACCACGACAGCCAGGGCGGCGAGCCATGGGCGCCTTGCCGGCCCGGGGCGGCGCGCGCCGCGTTCTGCCGTCGTGGCCACGGGGGCCTCAGCCGTGGATCAGGTCGAGCACGATCACGCGGTTGACCACGTACAGCGTCAGCAGCGCGAGCAGCGGGCTGAAGTCCCAGCCGCCCATCCCGGGGATCAGCCTGCGGAACAGCCGGAGGTAGGGCTCGCAGACATCGTTTAGGAACTGCAGGATCGCATTGGAGGTGCGCGAGTAGGGCGGCCGGATGCCGGCGTTGAAGAGCAGCTGCACGACGATGTACAGGAAGATGATGATGCCGTAGACGTAGAGGATCGAGGACAGAATGTCCGCGATCTCCGTGCGGGCCGTCGCGAGCAGCACGGTCAGCCCTCGAGCACCGCGTCGAGCGCATCGCTGAACGCCGTCCGGATCCCGCCGCGCTCGAGCGCATCGAGGCCCCGCGCGGTCAGGCCGCCCGGGGAGGCGACCTCGCGGCGGATCGCGACCGTGTCGTTGCCCCGCCGGCGCAGCAGCTCGGCGGTTCCGGCCAGCGTCTGCACGACCAGCTCCGCCCCCTGCGCCGCGGGGATGCCACGGCGCACACCGGCGTCGACCTGCGCCTCGGCGACCAGCGCCACATATGCGGGCGCGCAGGACATCAGCCCCATCGCCACGTCCACGAGCTTGTCGTCGAGCACCACCAGCGAGCCGAGCTCCGCGAACAGCTCGGCGACGGCCCGATCCGTGTCGGGGTCCTGCTCGGGGCCCGCGGCTCCTACGACGGCCCCCTGGCGAACCTCGACGGGCAGCGACGGAATGAAGCGGTAGACGGGACGCCCCGGGTACGCGCCCTTCAAGGCCGCCAGCGGCGTCGCGGCGAGGATCGATGCCACCGCGCGGGCATGCGGCGCCACCTCCGCGGCGACCACATCCAGCTGGGCGGGCTTGTGGCAGAGCACGACCAGATCAGCGCGCTCCGCGACCTCGGCGTTGCTCTGGAGCGCCTCCCCCCCGAGCTCCGCCACGAGCGCCTCGGCACGCTCGCGCAGGGGGTCGGAGCAGAGCACGGGACGACCCCAGCCGCGCGCCATCGCACGCGCCATGTTGCCGCTTCCGATCAGCCCGACTTGCATGGTCGGGTCAGGGTATCCGGCAGTCAGGTCGGTGCCTGCGTTTGCAGGGCATTTCTTTAGGGGGCGACCGGCGCATGCGCCGGTCGAGTGCCGGTACATGTACCGGCACTGCCGGTCCGCACATGTGCGGACCGTGGGGCGGCACATGTGCCGCCCCCAAAAGAGGGCCGCATACCCGATTCGGGCACTTCGCGGCCCTCCCGCCGGGACGGCCCTAATCGCGAGCGACGCGCATCGTGAGGTCCGAGGCCGCGCCAGCTCAGGACAACGGGCGTCAACCAAGCGGGTCTTAGGTTCGAGAGGCAAGCGAGACAAGGACGCAGGGAGCGAAGTGTGCTTTGCACACGAGCGACTGAGGACGCCGTCTCGCGCCGCCTATCGGACCTAAGACTGGTTGAAGAAGCCCTTCTCGATCAGCCTTGCCCGCTCCTCCGCGGAGATCTCGACGTTGCGGGGCGTGAGCATGAAGACCTTGTCTGCGATTCGCTGCATGCCGCCGTCGAGCGCGTAGGTGAGGCCGGAGGCGAAGTCGATGAGGCGCTTGGAGAGGTCTGTCTCGGAGCTCTGCAGATTCAGGATCACGGGGATCGAGTCCTTGAACTTGTCGGCGATCTGCTGGGCGTCGTTGAAGGACTTGGGGACGACAAGGTGCACGCGCACGTCGCCGTTGGTTCGCGTCACGGGTTTCAGGACGGTGGTCGAGCGCCCGGAGCGGCGCCCGCCCGCGACGGCGGTGTCGGGGTCGTCGTCCTCGGCGAAGATGTCGTCGTACTCGTCCCGCCGTTTGCGCAGGCGGCGCACGTTCGGGCGCTCGCGGTATCGGTCCTCGATCTCAGCCTCGGGCGCTACCTCGTCCTCATAGTCGTCGTGATACTCCTCGGCGAGGCCGAAGTAAACGAGTGCGCTGTGCCAGGAATCGCGAAAACTCATGTTGGTGCGTGTTCGCCCGGCGAGCCGGTTTCCCTGCAGATGCTAGTAATCCGCCGGGCCCCGGGGGGTGGCTGGGCACTCAATCATATAGTCGCGTGCCGATCCGCACGATCGTCGCGCCCTCCTGGACCGCGACCAGGTAGTCCTGGGAGGTGCCCATCGAGAGCTCGGGCAGGGCCCTTTCAGCGGCGAGATCGCGCAGGGCGGCGAACCAGCGTCGGCTCTCCTCGGGCTCGGGCGAGAGCGGCGGCATCGTCATCAGGCCAGCGACGGGGAGCGGCGAGTCCTCGATGTAGGAGTCCAGCTCGCCCGGAGCGATGCCCGCCTTGCCCTGCTCGCCCGCCACGTTGACCTCCAACAGGATCCGCAGGCCGGGCCGCGCGAGGTCGGCGTGACGGCGCAGCTCCGCGAGCACCGAGCGGGAGGCCACGGAGTGAATCAGCGACACCAGCGGAGCGATGGCCCGCACGCGCCGGCTCTGCAGCTGCCCGATGAAGTGCCACTCGAACAGGTCGCCGTGGGCGGCGACCTTGCGCTCGAGGTCCTGTGCGCGATTCTCCCCGACCAGATCGACGCCGCCCGCTGCCAGCGCCGGCAGCTCCTCTGCCGGGAGGTACTTGGTCGCAGCCAACACCCGTATCCGGTCCTCCCCTGGGCGCCCCGCGGAAGCCGCTGACGCAGCGATCTCCTCGCGCACCGCGGCGAGATTGGCGGCCACGCGCGGGGCCTGGAGCCCCTGGATCAGCTCAACCACGCGACCCCCGCCTGGCGCCCGGCCGCGGCGCCTTCGCGGCGGTGGGAGAAGAAACGCTCCTCGCAGATCGTGCAGCCGCCCAGGGCTCGCACCTCGGGTACGCCGGCACCGATCAGCCGCCGTGAGGCGATCGCCCGCAGGTCGATCGGCGCCCGCTCCTGGAGGCTGCTGTCGAGCGCGGCGTGCACCTCGGGGCCGACCTCGTAGCAGCAGGGACCGGCGCAGGGACCGAGCACCGCGACGAGCTGCTCGTGCGGTTCCGGCCGTCCGAGCCCCCGCACCGCGCGAACGCCGTTCTCGAGCACCCCTGCGGCGAGTCCCCGCCAGCCCGCATGAACCATCGCCACGGCGCCCTTGCAGGCGATCGCCACCGGCAGGCAGTCGGCGGCGAGCACCATCGCGCCGAGGCCCGGCAGCGGCGTGGCCTGCCCGTCGGCGCGCTCCAGCTCACCTGTCTCGGCTTCGCCGGCCGGCATCTCGGCGACGCTCGCCACGAAGTCGCCGTGGACCTGGTATCCGCGGGCAAGGCGGCTGAGCCCGACGCGCTCGCGCAGGCGTGCTCGGGCCTCGCCTCCCCGCTCGGAGTCGCGCCCGGAGACGCTCGACATGTTGCCGTCGCTGCGGTCGCTGAACGCGACACCGCCGGCGGGCAGCGCGGCGGTGAGCTCCTCGCTCACAGCTCCCCCTCCTCGATCTCCGTCTCGAGCGCCCAGCGGAGCTCCTCCTCCGGGGTTGGCAGTCCGCCTTCGCGCTTGCGCCGCAGCGCCGCGCCGAGCCGTGCCCCCAGCTCCGGGCCCTCGGGCACCCCCGCGGCGATCAGGTCGTGGCCGTCGATCGCGAGCGCAATGTGGCGCTGAGCGGTGAGCCACTCGCGAGCGCTCGCCGCCGCCTGCTCGCTGTCGCGCCCCGCGAGGGCGCCGGCGACGGCCACCGCCTCGACCGCAGCACCGTCCAGCAGCGCGTACCCCGCCGCCGGGCCGGGCGCCTCCATCAGGCCTCGGGCGAGCCGCGCGATGCCCTTCACACCGAGCGCCTGCTTCGCCAGCTCGGCGGGGATTTCGAGCTCGTTCATGCGGGCCAAAACGAGCGCGTCTGACCTCTCGGCCTCGGCGCCGTGGAAGGCGACGGCGAGAAGCAGCAGGTCGCGGGCTCCATCGGCGGGCAGCAGCGCTTCGGCCTCGGCGGCGAGAGCATCGTCGAAGGGCGCGGGCAGATCGAGCGCGGCGAGGACGCCCAGCTCGTCGAAAGCCCGCAGCGCGGCGCGCCCGTCGGCTTCGCGGACCGCGAGCAGCAGCTCGGCTCCTGCGCGCCCACCCGAGACGGTGCGCAGTGCGCCGGACTCGATCGCGCGCTCGGCGAGGCGCCGCGTCGCGGGATCGATCTCGAATCCGAGCCGCGCCCAGTAGCGGGCCAGGCGCATGATCCGAGTGGGATCGTCGCTGAAGCTGCGCTCGTGCAGGACCCGCAGCGTCCCGGCGGCGAGGTCCTCGAGCGCACCGTCGACCATCCTCGGTCGTCCGCGCTCGGCGCCGGCGAGGGGCAGCGAGATCGCGTTGACGGTGAAGTCGCGGCGGGCCAGATCCTCCTCGACCGTCCCCGGCCGGACCTCCGGCAGGGCACCCGGGGCAGGGTAGGACTCGGCGCGCAGCTCGGCGATGTCGACCCTGCCGTAGTCCCACGCGATGGAGGCCGTTCCGAAGCGGTCGTGCAGCAGCGGCGCGACGGGGTGCCCGTAGGCACGCTCGCTGGGCGAGAGCGATGCTGCGAGCGAGGCGGCGAGGCCGGCCGAGTCGCCTGCGACGGTCACGTCCAGCTCGCGCGGCCAATGGCCGAGCAGCAGATCGCGGACGGAGCCGCCGACGAGTGCGATGTCCTCCCGCCGCCGGGCCTGGGCCAGCAGCTCGGGGCCGCCGGGGAGGGTCTGCAGCCGCTCGAGCGCCGCCGCGCCGTCGCGGACCGCACGGGTGCGGCTCACGTGCGCCTCACCGCGATGCCGGCGGCCTCGAGGTGGTCCTTGGCCTGCGCGATCGTGTAGCGGCCGTAGTGGAAGATCGAGGCGCAGAGCACCGCATCAGCGCCCGCCCGCAGCGCGTCGGCGAGGTGCTCGAGCTCGCCCGCGCCCCCGGAGGCGATCACGGGTACCCCGACCTCCTCGCTGACGGCGGCCGTCAGCCCAAGGTCGTAGCCGTCGCTCGTGCCGTCCCTGTCCATGCTCGTCAGCAGGATCTCCCCCGCCCCGCGCTCGACCGCCTCCCGAGCCCACTCCACGGCGTCGCGGCCGGCGGGCCTGCGCCCGCCCGCGACGTATGCGTCCCAGCCGTCGTCGCCGGGGCGCTCCTTCGCGTCGATCGCAAGCACCACGCACTGCGCGCCGAACACCTCGGCGAGCTCGGCGATCAGCTCGGGGCGGGCGAGCGCGGCCGAGTTCACCGAGACCTTGTCGGCTCCCGCGTCCAGCACCGCCTGTGCGTCGGCCACCGAGCGCACACCGCCGCCGATCGTGAAGGGAACGAAGACCTCGTCGGCTGTGCTGCGGGCGAGCCGCGCGATCGTGTCGCGCTTCTCGTGCGTCGCCGTGATGTCGAGGAAGACGAGCTCGTCGGCCCCCTCGCGGTCGTAATGGGCGGCGAGCTCGACCGGGTCGCCGGCGTCGCGGATGTCGACGAATTCGATGCCCTTGACGACGCGCCCGCCGTCGACGTCCAGGCAGGGGATCACGCGCTTGTAGTGCACGGCCCCACGGTAGCTCTCAGGGCGCGAGTGCCGCGAGGGCCTCACCGACGGTGAATCGCCGCTCGTACAGCGCCTTGCCGACGATCACCCCCTCGAGGCCGGTCAGGCCGAGCTCGGTACGCAGCGAGGCGAGCCCCTGCAGGTCGGCGAGCGAGCCGATCCCACCGGAGAAGATCAGCTCCCCTGCTCCGGCCTCACGCGCGACGTCCGCGACCTCCTCGCGGTTGGCGCCGGCAAGGGTGCCGTCCTGATCGATGTTCGTAAACACGAAACGGCGGACGCCTTGCTCCCGCAGCGCCGCGAAGGCGTCGCGGGCGCGAAGCTCGCTGGTCTGCGCCCATCCGTGCGTCGCGACGAACCCCCCGCGGACGTCCACGCCGACGGCGATCCGCTCGGGACCGTTCTCCGCGAGGGCCTCGCCGAGCATCGCCGGCGCTGTGAAGGCGGCGGTGCCGATCACCACGCGCGAGGCGCCCGCCGCGAGCGCCTCGGCGACCGCGCCGCTGCTGCGCAAGCCGCCCCCGTACTGCACGGGCACGCCGCTCTCGGCGGCGATCCGCTGCAGCTGCTCGATGTTCACCGGCTTTCCCGCGCGAGCGCCGTCGAGGTCCACCACGTGCAGCCACTCGGCGCCCTCGCGGACCCACTTGAGCGCCGCGTCCAGCGGGTCGGCGTCGTAGACAGTGCTCGCGTCGAAGTCGCCCTTGAGCAGCCGCACTGCGCTGCCCTCGAGGATGTCGATCGCCGGGTAGAGCCTCACCGCTTGCCTGTGACCTTCAGGGAGTGCCGCTCAGGGCCGGGCCGTCGCCCGCAGAGCCGCGCCGGCAGGCATCGCAGCCTCGTCACCGGCGCAGAGGCGAACGAAGTTCGCGAGCATCCGCAGCCCCGCGGCGGAGGACTTCTCGGGGTGGAACTGGACGCCGTAGAAGGAGCCCCGGTGGACGGCGGTGGCGAAAGACTCGCCGTACTCGGCGGTGCCGAGCACGTCGGCGGAGTCCGCTGGACGGGGTGCGTAGGAGTGGACGTGGTAGAAGGCGCAGCGCTCCGGCAGGCCATCGGCCAGCGGCGC
>DASWFM010000045.1:0-3989 GCA_036394235.1 Solirubrobacteraceae bacterium
ACTCCAAGAGGTCCATTTGCGGCGCGGGACTCTAACGCAAGACGACCGGAGCCGTACGCCGCAGGCCGCCCGCCGACGCCGGGTCCGGGTCCGAGGCGCAGGCGCGGCATAATGCCCGCCGTGCCCATCCCGAAGAACGTAACTTTCGTCACCTTCGACGTCTACGGAACCCTGATCGACTGGGAGACCGGGATCTACGACGCGTTCGCGAAGGAGGCGGCGAGGGACGACGTGGAGATCGACCGAGCCACGCTGATTCCGATGTTCCACGAAATCGAGCGGGAGATCGAGGGAGGCTCCTACGAGCTCTACGCGGAGGTGCTCCGACGTACGGCGATCGAGATCGCGAAACGGCTCGACTGGGCCCTGGAGCCGTCGCGCTCGGGCTTCCTGCCGGATTCCGTGCAGCGCTGGATGCCCTTCAAGGAGACCAACACCCAGCTCCAGAAGCTCGCCAAGAAGTACAAGCTCGGGCTGCTGTCGAACATCGACGACAAGCTGCTCGGGCAGACACGCCGGCATATCCCGATCGACTTCGACCTCGTCGTCACCGCCCAGCAGGTCCGCTCCTACAAGCCCGAGCCGCCCCACTTCACGGAGACCGCGCGGCGCATGGGCGGCAAGCGCGGCTGGGTCCACGTGGCAGCGAGCCACTACCACGACGTCGTTCCCTGCGTGAAACAGCGCGTCCCCGTGATCTGGGTCAACCGCAACAAAGAGATCCTCGAGCCGTCCGCGAAGAAGCCCACCGCGGAGGTCGCGAACCTCAAAGAGGCCGCGAAGCTCCTCGGCGTCAGCTGAGCACCGTGCGGGCGCGCGCCTTGCACGCCGACGTAATCGTTCTCACCAGCGCGCTGCTGCAGCTCAACTGCGTGCTCGTGCGGGGCATCGTCGACGACTCGCCGGCGCCCAGCGACCCCCTGAAAGTCATCGAGGTCTCGGCAGGCGCACCAGATCTCCCCGGCGCCGAGAGCTTCGTGATCGACTCGCCGGTGCTACCGGAGGAGCTCGAGCTGCTGCCCTCGGTACTGCAGCAGGCTCGCTTCCCGGCGCCGAGCGGCCTGCTCGCGACCCACGCCGACTGGGACCACGTGCTCGGCCCCCTGGCGTTTCCCGGCACCCCTTTAGGCTGTGCCGAGACCACCGCGCGGCGCCTGGTTGCGGTTCCCGGCGAGGCCCAGCGGGAACTGCGTGCTTTCGATGAAGAGCTCTACCTCGAGCGCCCGCGTCCGCTGGTGCTTGATCTCCTCCAGGCGCTGCCCGTGCCAGGACACTGCGAGATCGGCAGCCGCCGGCTCGAGCTCCACCCGACCGAGGGTCACACGGCGGACGGGATGGCGATCATGGTTCCCTGGGCGGGGGTGCTCGTCGCGGGCGACTACCTCTCCGCGATCGAGATCCCGATGCTGAACCCCGATGGCGAGGCCGGCGCGTACGTGCACACGCTCGAGCGGCTGCGCCCCCTGCTGGCGGGCATCGAGCACGTCGTGCCGGGCCACGGTCCCGTCTTGGACAGCGCCGGAGCCGAGAGATTGCTTGCAGAGGATCTCGGCTACCTTCGCGCGCTCCTCGAGCGCGGCTCCGAGGCGGAGCTGCCGCCCGGAAGGCGATCTCGGGAGATGCGGGCGATCCACGCCCGGAACGCCGCGGCGCTGTCTGGCTAGCTCGGCGACGCTCGTCGGCTAAGGAACTACAGCCGGGCCGCGCGGGCCGTCGCCGACGATCTCCGGCTAGGTCGCGTCGCCGTTGCTGACGATCGTCGCGATCGGGGCGCCCGCCTGGATCGGGGCGCCCTCCTCGATCGGCAAGTCGACGATCGTGCCCGCCTTGTGGGCCGTTATCTCATTCTCCATCTTCATCGCCTCGATGATGCAGAGCAGCTGGCCCTGCTCGACGACGTCGCCCTTCTTGACGAGGACCCTCCACATGTTGCCCTGCAGGGGTGCCTCGAGCGTGTCCGGACCGCCGCCGGCGGCGGCCTTCCGCTCGCCGCGCCTGACCTTCGCCGCCGGCGCCGCGCCGTTGCTGGCAGCCGTGGCGCCGCCGGCGAAGGGCGGTCCCACCACGCGTACGTCGAAGCGCTTGCCGGAGACCTCGACGGAGTAGGTCTGCTCGACCGTCTCGGCCTGCTCCCCGTCGACCGGCTTCGCGTCCTTGGGGAAGGCCAGTTTCTTCAGCCAGTCCTTGTCTTCCAGCAGGTCCTTGCAGGTGCTGCCGCGTTTCCAATCGTCGGTTTGGAGTAGTGCCTTGTGGAAGGGGATCAGGGTCTTCAACCCCTCGATCTCGTATTCGTCGAGCGCGCGGAGCATGCGTTGGGTGGCCTGCTCGCGGTCCGCATCCCAGACGATCAGCTTGGCGACCATGGGGTCGTACATCGGCGAGACTTCGCCGTTTTCCGCGACCCCCGAGTCGACCCGCACGCCGGGGCCGGACGGCTCGCGATAGCGGCCGATTTTGCCCGGCGCGGGGGCGAAGTTCTTCGAGGCGTCCTCCGCGTTGATGCGGCACTCGATCGCATGGCCGCGAAGCTCGACGTCATCCTGTGCGTAGGAGAGTTCCTCGCCGGCCGCCGCCCGGATGCCCTCCTTGACGATGTCAATCCCCGTCGTCATCTCGGTCACGCAATGCTCGACCTGCACGCGGGTGTTCATCTCTAGGAAGAAATATTCCGGCTCCCCCGGTTCGTCCTCGTGGGTCGCGAAGAGGCCCTCGATCGTGCCGGCGCCGACGTAGTCGACCGCCTTCGCCGCGTCGACGCCGATCTTTCCGATCCGCTCGCGGATCTGGGGGTCCACGACCCATTCCGGGGCGGGCGACTCCTCGATCACCTTCTGGTGACGGCGCTGAATCGAGCAGTCACGCTCGCCGAGGTGGATGACGTTGCCGAGGCGGTCGGCGAGGATCTGGACCTCGACGTGCCGGGGGTCGTGAAGGTAGCGCTCCAGATACACGGTGGGGTCGGAGAAGAACTTCTCGCCTTCGCGGCTGGAGCCCTCGAAGGCGCCCTCGAGCTCGTCCTCGACGAGCGCCACCCGGAAGCCCTTGCCGCCGCCGCCACCGGCCGCCTTCACTGCGACCGGGAAGCCGATCTCCTCCTTGGCGATACGCAGCGCGTCGTCCACCGTCGCGACCGGCTCGGTGGTTCCGGGCACGATCGGAACGCCCGCGGCCTTCATCAGCTCGCGGGCCCTCGTCTTCGAGCCCATCGCCTCGATCGCCGCGGCCGGCGGCCCGACGAACACGATCCCGGCGTCCGCGCAGGCCTGCGCGAAGGGTGCGTTCTCTGCCAGGAAGCCGTACCCCGGGTGGATCGCCTGCGCGCCGGAGCGGGCGGCGGCGTCGAGGATCTTCTCGACGTTCAGGTAGTTCTCCGCGGCCGGGCCGTCGCCGAGGTTGAATGCCTCAGCGGCGCGGGCCACATGGGGCGCATCCCGGTCCAGCTCGGAGTAGACGGCGACGCTCGCGATGCCCATCTCCTGCAGAGCGCGGGCGATGCGGATCGCGATCTCGCCGCGGTTGGCGATCAGTACCTTCTCGAACATCCGGCGGGGAAGCTTAGCCCGACCGCGCTCAGGCGTCCTGCGCGATCATCCCGGCGGCGACCGTCGCGTTGCTCGACTCGTCGATCAGGATGAAGCTGCCCGTGCGGCGGTTGCGCGAATACGGGTCGAAGGCGAGCGGCGCGCTGGTGCGCAGTCGCACCTTGCCGATGTCGTTCAGGCCCAGCTCGCTCGGCGCGGCGATCCGCTCCAGCGAGTGGGTGTCGAGCTGATCCTCGATCCCCGCGACGATCGCCGTGACGGTCCGGGAGGTGTGCTTGAGCAGATACCTCCCTCCGGGCCGCAACAGGTCGGTGTCCATCCAGCAGAGGTCAGCGCCAAACTCACGGGCCACGGCGGGAGCCTCCTCGGGGTGGCAGATCAGCTCGCCGCGCGAGATGTCGAGCTCGTCCTCCAGTCGCAGCGTCAGCGACATCGGCGCCATCGCCT
>DASWFM010000046.1:0-7822 GCA_036394235.1 Solirubrobacteraceae bacterium
CGGCCGCGTCCTCGCCCTGGGCGGAGGCGAAGCCGCCGCCGGGGCCGCCTCCGAAGAAGGCGTTGAACAGGTCGCTGATCGAGCCGAAGCCCTCGAAGTTCGGCGCGTAGCCGCCGGAGCGCAGGCCGTCATGGCCATAGCGGTCGTAGGTCGCACGCCGATCGGAGTCCGACAGGATCTCGTAGGCCTCCGCCGCCTCCTTGAACTTCTCCTCGGCCTCGGGATCGTGGGCGTTCACATCAGGGTGCAACTCTCGGGCGAGCATCCGGAAGGCTTTCTTGACCTCCTGCTCGGAGGCCTCGCGCTCGACGCCGAGCACCTCGTACGGATCGCGTGGCACGGCCTTGGCCTAGTTCTCGGCGTACGCGTCTTCGACGAACCGCGACAGCTGGCTGGCGGCGTCGCGGACGGTGGCGATCGCGCCTGCGTAGTCCATCCGCACCGGACCGATCACCGAGACCGTGCCGAGCTTGCGGCGGGCGAGCCCGTATCCCGTCGCCACGAGCGCCAGGGAGTGCATCGCAGGGAGCTCGTTCTCGTGGCCGATCCGCACGTACACACCAGGCTCTGCGAGAGCCGCTCGCAGCACCCGCAGCAACGCCACCCGACGCTCCAGCAGCGCGATCAGCTCGTTCACGCGTCCAGCCTCCTCGATCTGGCCCGCCTGGAAGAGGTGAGCTGTGCCGTCGAGGTACAGGGCGTCCTCGCCTTCGACCGCGAGCTCGCCGAACGCCGGAGCGTAGTGGGCGAGGAAGGCGCCCTCCGTCGGCGAGAGGCTCGGCTCCGACAGCCGAGCCTGCACCATACGGGCACCGAGCGGCAGTCCGACGAGTCGCTCGTTCAGGTACTCCCCGGCCCATGCGACGAGTCCGGGGTCGACGTCCCGCTCGAAGGTCCCGAGCATCTTCGAGACATTGCCCGCAGAGGTGATGATCACGACGAGTACCACGCGTGGCTGCAGCTCCAGCACCTCGATGTGACGGATCGTCGCGGTGTTGATCGACGGCGCGGAAACGATCGCCAGCAGGTTCGTGACCTGTGAGAGAGTCTCGCTGGTGGCACGCATCGCCTCCTCGACCTCGCGTCGGATCAGCGTCAGGTCGAGAGCTTGGCCGGGCGGCGGTGTCGACTGCACGCCACTCAGCAGCCCATCGACGACGTAGCGGTGACCCGCGTCGGTGGGCACCCGTCCGGCCGACACGTGGGGATGGTCCAAGAGGCCGTGCTCCTCGAGGAATGCCAGCTCATTGCGGACTGTCGACGGCGCGCAGTCCAGGTCCGAGTCCGCGGCGACGGTGCGCGAGGGCACGGGCTGGCCGGTATGGAGGTACTCCTCCACGACCTTGCCGAGGATGCGCTCCTGACGGGGTGTGAGCATGGCCCTGATTGTAGGCGCGGCGCTGGCGGGCACCGGCGCACTGGGCGCGCCTCGAGCGCCGGCGCGGGGATGCTGCTAGATCGCTACCTCGGCGACGGCATTGCGGATGATCTGGTTGCCGTCCTGCTCGGCGACCGTGTCGATCCTCGCGCGTCCGCTCTCCACCTCTCGCACGGTGCCCGTCACGACGACCTCGTGCTCCGGCAGCCCCAAGCCGCGGAACTGAACCGACAGACGCTTCAGCCGCTCGGCGCCGCCGGCGGCCTCGGACTGCGCGCGGGCGACCTGCGCCATCGTCCAGAGGCCATGCAAGATCCGCCCCGGCAGACCCACTGCTTTCGCGAATTCCTCGTCGATGTGGATCGGGTTGAAGTCGCCCGAGGCACCGGCGTAGCGGACCGTCAGGTACTTGTCGGGCGTCACCCGGACCTCTGGGATCTGCGTTCCGGCTTGCAGCTGCGCCATCCCCTCACACTCCTCTGACGATGTTGGTCCAGGTGCCACGGCAGACCTCCTCGCCGCGCTGGTTCACGGAGATCGATTCGAACACGTAATAGCCGCGGCCGTCGGATTCGGAGATGTCCTTGACAGACGCCGTCGTCGTGATTTCGTCGCCGGCGATCACCGGCACGCCCCACGCGAACTCCTGGCCACCGTGGACCATCATCGCGAAGTTGAGTTCGATGTCGGGATCGAAGATCGGGGGACCTACCGCCGGCGCGCTGTAGACGACGGCGAACATCGGCGGCGCCAGCAGGTCGGAGTGACCGGCTGCCCGAGCTGCTTCGAGGTCCATGCAGACCGGGTCGGTCTCGCCGACCGCTCGCACGTACTCCCGGATCTTCTCTCGTCCCACCGCATAGACGACGGGCTCGTAGGTCTTGCCGATCGCACTGGGGTTGACTGGCATCGTTGGCGCTCCTTCGCGGGCTGCTCTCGCGGGCGGGCAGTCTACCCCGCCCGCGAGAGGCTCGGTGCTCAGAACGACAGGTCGTCCTCGCCGGCGCCGGCCCCGACCAGCTCGCCGTCCCCGCCCTCACCGGGCTCCGCGTCCTCGCGGTTTCCGGCGCTCTCCAGGAACTGCACGCTGTCGGCGATGATGCTCACCGCCTGCCGTTTCTGCCCCTCGGTCGTCTCCCACTCACGCCACGACAGACGGCCGTCGATCGCGACGAGCCGGCCGCGGCGCATGTAGGTGGCGACATTCTCGCCGGCGGGGCCATAGACGTTCACGTCGAAGTAGTGCGGCCGCTCGGACCACTCGCCCGTCGTCGAGTCCTTGTGACTCGAGTTGGACGCGAGCCGCAGGTTGCACACGCTTCGGCCAGAAGGAAGAGCGGCCAGCTCGGGGTCGCGTGTCAGCCGGCCCACGAGCACTACGCGATTGATGGATTGCATCGTTCTTGTCCCTTCGTCGATGGTCAATCCCCACCGCGAAGCACGCTACGCAGAGCATGCGATGGCTCAGCCGAACGCATTCAGCGGCAGCGCGACGACCCGCTCGGCCGCGCGTGCGGACGCGATCGCACGGCTGAGCGGCGCGAGCACCTCGGGTGCGGCCAGGTAGATCACGCCTGAGACCGCCCGGCTGCGCGCCCAAGCGCGGCAGATCGCCTCGAGGCGCTCGGGAGCCTTGACGGTCAGCTCCACCTCGACTGCGATCAGCCCCCGATCGTGGCCCTCGGCGAGCAGCAGGTCGGGCCGGTGGCGGACGGGTATCCCGCGCCGCACAAGTCTCGGCTCGAGCAGGGCCGGCGTGATCCCGAGCTCGCGTTCGGCGCGGCGGATCGCCGGCTCCCCGAGCACGCCGTGATCGGGGAACGCAAGCGCAAGCGAGGCCGCCGCCCCGCAGCAGGCGACGGCGTGCCGGGACCCTGCCGGGCTGACGCGGCCGGGACCGACACCGGTCACGTCCGCCGCGCGCAGCCCCTTGCGCGTGACCGTGTGAAGTGTCGGCTCGCCATGGACCAGCCGCCACGCCCTCATCATCCCGTCGCGCTCGGCCGCGGCGAGCCGCCCGCGCGCCGATGCGAGGGCGATCCCCTCGCGAGCGGCGAGCGACTCGGCCGTGACGGCGCCGAGCCCGGCGGCCCAGCGCACGAGCTCGCGCCGCGCAGGCGGACAACCGTCGTTCGCGGCCCTCATCGTGGCTCACCTCCGGCAGGGACGATCCGTGTCACGGTCGGCCCGGCACCGCCGCCGAACTCGATAACCGCGGCCCATCCGGGTGACAGCTCGCTGAGCAGCCCGGGCGCGAGACGAGGCTCCTCGGCGCGCGTTCTGGTAGAGCGGCCACCGCTCGCTCGACTCACGCGCCAAGTACCCCGTTTGCCACCCAGCTGGGAGATCAGCTCTGCAGATGCCGGGACCACCTGGCGATGGGCGATCAGCAGCGACAGGTTGCCCATCACCTGCTCGAGCGTCCGCTCGCGGCCCGGCAGGCGGAGGTCGGCGATCTCCTGGGTCCCGAGCAGCAGCGAGAAGCCGGCTGATCTCGCGCGGCCGAACAGCGCCACCACGTGCTCTGCGGACACCGCTGCGAACTCGTCGATCACGACCAGCGTCGACACCGGTGAGGCCTGCAGCTCCGCGACCGCGCTCTGCAGGTCCTGGATGATCGCCGCGCCCAGCATCTGCGCGAGCAGCGGCCGGCTGTCGGCTTCCAAGCCGAAGTACACGACCGAGCGCGCGCGGGCGGCGCCGAGCACCTCGAAGCCCGTCCCGTCGCCCTCCGGGGAGACGAGCCACTGTCCGGCCTCGGACTCGGCGAGGATCGCGAGGCGGTCCCGCACGCCGGCCAGGTCACGGAGCTGACGGGCCGTCAGCGAGTCGAGGTAGGCGTGACCGGCGATCGCCCGGGCTTCTGGAGCGTGGCGCAGCAGTTCCTCGAGTGCGGGCGGATCGAGCATCTCGACGATCGTCGCCAGCGAGACCTCGGTCTCGCACGCCCGCAGCGCGCGCACGGCGTGCCCCAGATAGCGCTGGGCCTGGCGCAGGTAATGAGGCTCGGTGAACCGCTCGCCCGCGAGCAGCCGGTCGGCGATCTCGGTCTCGCCGCCTCGCGCGTAGGGGTTGTACGCCGTCGGCCCGCAGGGCGTCCACTCGATGAACTCCCGGCCCGCCCTCCCGGCCGCGTCGCGGAGCTGCTCGCGCATTCCCGCGTCGCCCTTCGGATCGACCACGATCACCCCGCGACCCTGTTCGATCGCGCGAACCGCCACCAGCGTCTGCGTGACGGTCTTTCCGGAGCCCGTCGCGCCGACGACGAGTCCGTGGCTGGCCGCGCCGGCGACGAAGGGCACCGTCACGGCGCGCCCATCGAGGCCGCGACCCAGCGCCAGCATCGCGCTCGGCCTCACCGCGGGTTCGCCCCGGCCCGCTGGACGCGGCAGCTTCATGTCCCTGGTCGCGACCCAGCCCCGCACCGACGCAGCCGGCGTGAGTCGTGCCCTCGCGATGCGGCCGAGATCCTGTCCCGTTTCGAGATCGTCGCGGTGCCACCGCCGCCCGCGCACCGACGCCGCGGCGAGTGCCACGAGCACGGCGGGCGCGAGCCCGCCAAGCAGGTGGTCGAGCGCCAGCACCGGAACAAAGGCAGCGGCGGCCCAGCTCCAGTGCAGACCCCGGCGCCGCAGCCAGCGCGCGATCAGCGAGCCCAGGACCAGCGCCAAGGCCAGCTCGAGGCCCTTGTCGAGCAGCACGTGGCCGTCTGCGAGCAGCGAGCGTGCGGCCTCGCCACTGGCGTCTGTGTTCTGTTGTTCGTATTGCATGGTCGTCCTTTCGGGTAGGCCGCCTCCGCGGGCGGCGTTGATTCGCCCGCGGCGGACGCCGCAGGTCGACTTGGTGGGTGTGACCGGCGAGACCGGCCGGGGGCGACGCCAGGCGCAACGCGCATGGCGTCGTGACCGGGGAGACGGGTCGGAGGCGACGCCAGGCGTACCGGGCGCACGGCATCGCGGTCCGAGCGCTCGGCCGTGGCCGGTGCTCGAAGTCAGAAATCGGCGATGGCCGGGGAAGGCGGCCGCGCCGGCGGCGTTCAGCTCACCTCAGCCGGTAGCCGACACCCCAGACGCCGATCAGCCAGCGCCGATCGCCTCCCTGCAGCTTGGTGCGCAGTCGGCTCGCGTGTGTGTCGACGGTGCGCGTAGAGCCGCTCGATCGGTAGCCCCAGATCGTTCGCAGCAGCTCCGCGCGGCTGAAGACCCGATCAGGGTCCTCCGCCAGGTGTGCCAGCAGCTCGTACTCCATCCGCCGCAGCGCAAGCGGCTCGCCGGCGAGCGTCGCCGTGCGGCGCAGCCGGTCGATCCTCAGCGGGCCGATCTCGATCTCGAGGGAAGGCTCGGCCTCGGGAGTCGCTCGCCTCAGCACCGCGCACACCCGTGCGCGCAGCTCGAGGTAGACGATCGGCATCGCCACGAAGTCGTCCGCGCCGGCCTCGAACGCGCGGAGTGCATCGAGCTCGGCGTCGCCGGCGCCGATCACGAGCGCCGGGAGGCGCCGGTCCCAGATCTGGCCGGAGTCGTCCCCCCGGATCTCCTCCAATAGCGATACGGCACCGCGCGGAGACTCGAGCCGACCGAGAACAGCCAGCTGGGGGCGCGTTTCGGCGGCAAGGACCCTGGCGTGGCGGGCGTTCCTCGCCAGCTCGACGCGGTATCCGTCGGCGATCAGCTGGTTCGCGATCGCCTCTCCGAACCGCCGGTCGGCCTCGACCAGCAGGATCGGAGCCGCCGGGCTCACCCCAGCTCGACCTCCCGCGGCGCGATGCCAAGGCCGTCGCGGGCGATCAGCGCGAGCACCTCGCTGTGCACCCAGCGGGTCGGTTGATCGTGGCCACCCTCGGGCAGCAGCCCCACGCGCCGCGCCAGCCAGCTGGTCTCGCCCGTCGTGCGGCCGCGGGAATCATGCTTGAGCCGGCCGCAGCGGATCGCGATTTCACTCATGCTCGCCTCTCGGCGGGCGACCTTCGCCAGCACCGCCTCGCGAACGCCGCGGTTGAGCACGATCGGGCTGTCGAGCACCCGCGAGAGCTCCGCCCGGAGCACCGTGCACGAGAGCGCCGGGTCGTCTTCACGGCGGGCCAGAGCGCGCCGCGTCAGCGTGCGGAAGGGCTCGTAGATCTCGAGCGCCGCGATCGCCTCGCGCAGGCTCACGACGGCGGCGCCGTCGCAGCCGTCCAGGGTTCCGCGTGTCCAGCGCAGGGCCGGGATCGACATCTCCGAGGGCACCGACTGGAGGCGAAACGCGCACGTCGCCCCGGCAACAGTCCCCAGGCTTCCTCCGCCCGGGTCGTGCGTCTCCTCGCTCTCTTCCTCGGGGAAGGGAGCGGCGTAGATGTCCCGATCGGCCAGCGGGCGGCAGCCGCGCCGGCCGGGTTCCGCGGCGAGAAAGGCGTTTGCCGCGATCATCGCGTTGGCTCGCGGCTCGTCCTCGCACAGGTGTGCGACCAATCGCTCCTCGACAGACGTCAGGAGGTCCCTGTCGAGGACGAGCACAGAGCCGTGGGCGCCGGACCGCGCGATCAGCTCGCGTGTGGCACCCTCGGCGTCGCGGTAGCGGCGAAGCACTTCTGTACGACGGCGTCCCCCCGGCTGTCGCCCTGACACGCTCGAAGCGGCCCGGCCGGGTGATCTCGTCGTTGCGGTCCTCATCTTCAGCTCCTAACGTTCAGGCGCCGCAGGGGGCGGTCGCACGGTGTCCCGGCGCCGTCTACGACCGTCTGGGCGAACGTGTCAAGAGGAGAAGTTGGGGCTTCTTCAGTTCAGCAGAGTGGGGGAGGGGTTGGGCCGTCGAGCCTACGCCGCGCATGGGCTGCGTCGCGAGCGCGCAACTGCAGTCGCCCGAGGACCGATGCAGCTACCGGTAGGCGGCCACTCGCCTCCGCTGTCAGCACTGGCGTCTCGCGCGGCGGCGTGCAGCCGGCCGTGGAAGCGAGCGCACCGCGACTGCAGTGCCGAGCTCACAAGAGTGGGGTGATTGCGCCCTGGCCACGGGCGACTGCAGCAGCGGGCCGGCTGACTTCGCTTGCCCGTCCGCGCCGGGCTCAGGCGGTGTCGGCGATCTGCGTCGCGGCCAGCACGTTGGCGCGATAGACGAGGTCGATCGCCGGCCTGATCCCGTCCTCTTCAACGGCGAGCTTCGCCGCCGCACGCAGGGCCCGCCCGACCGTCTCGAGTGCCTCGCCGTCCTCGCCCGGTTCGGGATCGCGGGTCGCGGCGATCGCCATCTCCAGCATCGCCGCCGCCTGCTCGGCGACGCCGGTGAACAGCGCGGGCCCGACCAGGCTCGCATAGCCATAGGCCCGCATCAGCCGGCCCGAGACGGTGATCGAGGGGCCGCGCCGCGGCGGGGTCGTCGCGGGCAGCTCCTGCCCGTCGATCAGGGCGGCCACCGTGCCTCCCAGCACCAGCTTCGTGGTCTGCTCGTCGAGGCCCGCCTGACGAG
>DASWFM010000047.1:0-11287 GCA_036394235.1 Solirubrobacteraceae bacterium
GTTCTTCGGCGCCGGCCTGGCAGGTCTGCCGATCGCAGATCGCGCGACGATCGGCAACATGTCACCTGAGTTCGGCTCGACCTGCGCGATCTTCCCGATCGACGCCGAGACGCTTCGCTACCTCGAGCTCTCCGGCCGCCCCCCGGAGCAGATCGCCCTCGTCGAGGCCTACGCCCGCGAGCAGGGCCTGTGGCACGACGAGCACTCCGAGGAGCCGACCTTCACGGACACACTCGAGCTCGACCTCTCGACCGTGGAGCCGAGCCTCGCCGGTCCCAAGCGCCCCCAGGACCGCGTCTCCCTGAGCGACGCCCAAGAGGCCTTCCGCGAGTCGCTCAAGGCCTACGTACCCGACGACGGCGAGCAACGGGACGCCCAGGACGAGGCGGTAGCCGAGTCCTATCCCGCCTCCGACCCCCCCGCCAACGGCGAGCCCGGTCACGAACCCCCGCCCGCAGTCGTGCAGCCGACACCGCGGGCGCCGGGCGCCGCGACGCTGCCCCACAACGGCACCGCCCGCACCGTCGAGATCGACGGGGAGCGCTTCGAGCTCGACCACGGCCACGTCGTGATCGCCGCGATCACCAGCTGCACGAACACCTCGAACCCCTCCGTGATGATCGGCGCCGGCATTCTCGCCCGCAATGCGGCCGCCCGAGGCCTGCGCTCGAAGCCCTGGGTCAAGACCTCGCTGGCGCCCGGCTCGAAGGTCGTCACCGAATACCTCGACCGCGCCGGCCTC
This sequence comes from Solirubrobacteraceae bacterium, assembly GCA_036394235.1. GTDB lineage: Bacteria > Actinomycetota > Thermoleophilia > Solirubrobacterales > Solirubrobacteraceae > Palsa-744. Next base: position 743 of record DASWFM010000047.1, read on the forward strand.
ACAGAGCCGCTTGAAACGCTCGGCTTCAACCTCGTCGGCTACGGCTGCACCACCTGCATCGGCAACTCCGGCCCGCTCCCCGAGCAGATCTCTGCTGCCGTCGGCGACGGCGATCTGGCGGTGGTCTCGGTGCTCTCCGGCAACCGCAACTTCGAGGGGCGCATCAACCCCGATGTGAAGATGAACTACCTCGCCTCGCCGCCCTTGTGCGTCGCCTACGCGCTTGCAGGGACGATGGACTTCGACATCGTCCACGACCCCCTCGGCACCGACGAGGAGGGTCAAGATGTCTACCTGCGCGACATCTGGCCCTCCGAGCGGGAGGTGGCAGAGACGATCGGCGAGGCCGTCCGCGCCGACATGTTCCGCCACAGCTACGGCGAGGTGTTCGCCGGCGATGAGCGCTGGAACGGCCTCGAGGTCCCCGGCGGCGAGCGCTTCGCCTGGCAGCAGGACTCCACCTATGTGCGACTGCCGCCCTACTTCCAGGGCATGCCCGCGGAGCCCGAGCCCGTCACAGACGTGAGCGATGCGCGCGTCCTGGCGGTGCTCGGCGACAGCGTGACCACCGACCACATCTCGCCCGCCGGCTCGATCAAGCGCGACAGCCCGGCAGGGCAGTACCTGCAGGAGAAGGGCATCGAGCCCCGCGACTTCAACTCCTACGGCTCACGTCGGGGGAACCACGAGGTGATGATGCGGGGGACCTTCGCCAACATCCGCCTGCGGAATCTGATCGGCGGCGGCGAGCCGCTGGGAGAAGGCGGCTACACGCGCTTCCTCGGCGACGGCTCGGGGGAGCAGATGCCGATCTACGACGCCGCGATGCGCTACATCGAGGATGGCACCGAGCTCGTGGTCCTCGCGGGCAAGGAGTACGGGACGGGATCCTCTCGCGACTGGGCCGCGAAGGGCACGCTGCTGCTCGGGGTCCGCGCGGTCATCGCCGAGAGCTACGAGCGGATCCACCGCTCGAACCTCGTCGGCATGGGCGTCCTGCCGCTTCAGTTCGCCGACGGCCAGAGCGTCTCCTCGCTCGGCCTGACCGGCGAGGAGCGGGTCTCGGTCGCGGGGCTCGCCGAGGCGATGGCCCCAGGCGGAGCTCCCCCCACCGAGGTGCAGGTCAGCGCCATCCGCGAGGGCGCCGAGCCGATCACCTTCGCGGCCCGCGTTCGCATCGACACGCCCCGCGAGGCCGATTACTTCCGCCACGGCGGCATCCTTCAGTTCGTGCTGCGAGGATTGCTCGCCGCATGAGCCCGCAGCCGAAACGCAAGAAAGGGGCCTCGCGCGGCAAAGCAGCGAAAGTGCCGCCGGTGCTGGGCGAACTGCTCGAGGCGAGGGGGCCCTCCGGCTACGAGACCGCTCCCGCCGCCGTCTGGAGGGGAGCAGCGGAGCGCTTCGCCGCCGTCGACACCGACGCGGTCGGAACGCCCCTGGCGCTCGTCGCCAGGCGCAAAGGCACACGCGGCCCCTCGCGACGGCTGCTCGTGATGGGCCACATCGACGAGATCGGCCTGATCGTCACGCACATCGACGACGATGGCTTCCTGTGGTTCGGCGAGGTCGGCGGCTGGGATGCCCAGGTGCTCGTCGGCCAGCGGGTCGTGCTCGACACCCGTGACGGCCCCGTCAAAGGGGTGGTCGGCAAGAAGCCGATCCACCTGCTGCGGGGCGAGGAGGCCAAGAAGGTCGCCGAGACACGTGCGATGCACATCGACATCGGCGCCCGCGACGGTGACGAGGCCCGCGAGATGGTGCGAATCGGCGACGTCGCGGTGATCGACGCCGAGCCAGTCGAGCTGCCCAACGGGCGGCTCAGCTCGAGGGCGCTCGACAACCGCCTCGGCTCCTACATCGCGCTCGAGGCCGCGCGCCGCGTCGCCGAGGCCGGCGGCGCCGCCTGGGAGATCGCGGCGGTTGCCGCGGCTCAGGAGGAGACGACCTTCGGCGGCTCACGCACCAGCGCCTTCTCGCTCGCCCCGGACGCGGCGATCGTGCTCGACGTGACCCACGCCACCGACGCGCCCGGCATCGAGGTCAAGCCGCTCGGCCGGCATCCTCTCGGCTCCGGGGCGGTGATCGGCAGGGGCTCGGTGCTCAACCCGGGTGTCTTCGAGCTGCTCCACGACACCGCCGAGGCGGAGCGCATCCCCTTCACGGTCGAGGCCAACGGCCGCAACACCGGCACCGACGCCGACGCAGTGCACCTCAGTCGCGGCGGCATCCCCACCGGCCTCGTCTCGATCCCCCTGCGCTACATGCACTCGCCCGTCGAGCTCGTCCAGCTCGATGACGTCGATGCCTGCGCCCGCCTCGTCGCGGCCTTCGCTCTGCGACTCCGCGCTGGCACCAGCTTCGCCCGCTAGCGCGACGGCCGGCCGGCCGGGCCTAGGCGGCGTCGAGCTCCGTCATCGGCGCGATCTCGTAGGCAGCGCCGGGGCAGCCGCCGACCGCGAGCATGCGCAGTCCCTGGGGTCCGGCGTGCACCTTGCGCTTCGTCTCCGCGCCGACCCGCACTACGGTTTCGTCGTCGAGGTCGATGCGCTCACCTTCCACGTCGAGCCAGCCCGAGCCGGACAGCGCGATGTACACCTCCTCCTGACCGCTTTCGGCGTGATCGTGCTCGGGGTAGTCCGCGAATTCCGGTGGCAGCTGGATGACCTGGACGCCAAACGCCGTCACGCCGAGCTCCGCGCGCACCTTCACGAGGCCGCCCCCGAAGCCCGCCTGCATGTCCTTGATCTGCTTTGCGGTGTAGTCAGCCATGGCGTGAGCCTAACCGATCGCGGGCAGCAGGATCGCGAGCTGGCGCGACTGCGCGAGCACCGTCCCGTCGGCCGCCCAGACGACGCCGTCCTCCTCGAAGAAGCCCTCGTGGACCAGCTTCGAGGAGACCTGCGCGTAAATCAATTCGTGCGCGTCGGGCTCAAGGGAATCGATTGGCTCGGCCGGCGCTCCGTGCCGGCCTCGGCGCGGCAGCGATGTACGGAAGTGCACCGTGAGGTCGATCGTCGGCGCCGCAGCCGGCTCACCCGTGGCCATGAACGGCGAGGGGATCAGAGCGTCGCTGAAGAAAGCCAGCGCCGGCGCATCGATCGGTCGGGGCTCCGCCAGGCCGAGCCAGGCGCCGAGCTCCATCGCTCGTCGCTCGCCCGTCAGCGGCCGGCCGTCGAAGCGGGGCTGCATGACCAGGTGGCGGGTGAACGGTGGCGCTCCGAACTGGAGTGCCGTGCCGGCCTCGCGGTCGGGCGTCGCCGGCTCGACGTCGGGCAGCGGCAGGTCGTCGAGCTCCGGCCCCTTCCAGGGAACGGAGAACGCCGAGAGCACGAGCGCCATCAGACGGCCGTCCTGCTCCATGCGGGCGGACATCGTGCTCAGCGAACGGCCCGCCCTCTCGATCCGCGTTGCGATCTCGACGGGCCCGGGCTGCGGCGCGCGGGCGTAGTGGATCGTGAGCGAGCGTGGCGCGCGCTCGGCGTCATCGAGCGCCTCCGTCAGGGCCCGCAGCAGCATCGCCGCGAGGTAGCCGCCATGAGGGCCCCGTCCCGCCCTCCAGCCGTCCGCGACGTTCGCGTCGAAGCTCGCCTCGCCCGGTTCCTCCTCGCTGTCCCGGCGGCGATGGACAGCCGTGTCGCGCTCGAATGGCCCGACGCCGAAGGCGTGGGCCTCGGCGTCAGCCACGCACTAGCCGCTTGTAGGTGATGCGGTGGGGACGGTCGGCAGCCGCCCCGAGGATCTCGCGGCGGTGCGCCTCGTAGGCCTCGAAGTTGCCCTCGAACCAAGTTACCTGCGAGTCGCCCTCGAAGGCCAGAACATGGGTGGCGACGCGGTCCAGGAACCAGCGGTCGTGCGAGATCACGATCGCACAGCCGGGAAATTCGAGCAGCGCGTTCTCGAGTGCCCGGAGCGTGTCGACGTCGAGGTCGTTGGTGGGCTCGTCCAGCAGCAGCAGGTTGCCGCCGCTGCGCAGCAGCTTGGCCAGGTGCACGCGGTTGCGCTCGCCGCCGGAGAGCTTGCCGATGCGGGCCTGCTGCGAGGAGCCCTTGAAGTTGAAGCCCGCCGTGTACTGCCGGGAGTTGACCTCGCGGTCGCCGACCTTGATGTGGTCATAGCCTTCGGAGATCTCCTCCCAGACGGTCTTTGTTGCGTCGAGCGAGTCCCGCGACTGGTCCACGTAGGCGAGCTGCACGGTCTCGCCGAGCTCGAGCGCGCCGCCGTCGGGTTGCTCCTGGCCCGTGATCATCCGGAACAGCGTCGTCTTGCCGGCTCCATTGGCGCCGATCACACCGACGATGCCGGCACGCGGCAGGTCGAAGGACAGGTCCTCGATCAGCAGCCGCTCGCCGAAGCCCTTCGAGAGCGAGGAGGCCGTCAGGACCTTCTCGCCCAGCCGCGGCCCGGGCGGGATGTGGATCTGGACCTCGTCGAGCTTGACGTTGCGCTCTTCTGCGATCAGCTCCTCGTAGCGGGCCAGCCGGGCCTTCGACTTGGTCCGTTTGCCCTTCGGGTTCGTACGCACCCATTCGAGCTCAGCGGCGATCGTCCGCTCGCGGCCCTTTTCCGAGCGCTCTTCCTGGGCGAGGCGGATCTGCTTCTGCTCCAGCCAGCTCGAGTAGTTGCCCTCGTAGGGGATGCCCTTGCCGCGATCCAGCTCGAGGATCCAGCCGGCAACGTTGTCGAGGAAGTAGCGATCGTGGGTGACCGCCACGATCGCGCCCTTGTACTCCGATAGGTGCTGCTCGAGCCATGCCACCGACTCGGCGTCGAGGTGGTTGGTGGGCTCGTCCAGCAACAGCAGGTCGGGTGCCCGGAGCAGCAGCCGGCACAGCGCCACGCGGCGGCGCTCACCACCTGAGAGCGTGGCGACGTCCGCGTCTGGCGGCGGCAGGCGCAGGGCGTCCATTGCGTACTCCAGCTGGGTGTCCAGGTTCCAGGCGTCGGCCGCTTCGATCTGCGCCTGGATCCGGCCGAACTCCTCGGCGGTCTCATCGGAGTAGTTCGCGGCGAGCTCGTTGAAGCGGTCGAGCAGAGCGCGCGTCTCAGCGACGCCCTCTTCGACGTTCCCCTTCACGTCCTTGCTCTCGTCCAGCTGCGGCTCCTGCTCGAGCATCCCGACGCTCGCGCCGGGTGCGAGCGCCGCGTCGCCGCGGTACTCCTGATCGACGCCGGCCATGATCCGCAGCAGCGAGGACTTGCCCGCGCCGTTGTAGCCGAGCACGCCGATCTTCGCGCCCGGATAGAACGCGAGCGTGACGTTGTCGAGCACGGTCTTGTCGGGCGGATGGACCTTCGACAGGCGGTGCATCGTGAAGATGTATTGAGAGGACATTGCCGCGCAGGATAGAGAGGAAGGGAATCCCTCTCCCCTCGCTAACGTTGTCGGGTCATGCCCACAACGGTCCTCGACATCGAGCAGCACCTGCTCCTGCTGGAGCTCGAGGCCCCGTTCGACAAGCGCGACGTGCAGCTCGCCCGTCGGCGCATGGCCAAGCGCTGGCACCCCGATGTCGCGCCCGCCGGAAGGCAGTTCGAGCACGAGCGCCATCTCAAGGCGATCAACGAGGCGGCCGACCAGCTGGAGAGGATCGCGGAGGGCTCGCGAGGCGGGAGGGTCTCGCGCAACGCAGTCAAAGTCAGCGCGGCCGCGGCCCGCCGCGAGCGCGAGGAGGCCGGTCGCCGCGCCTACGAGGCCGAGCAGCGCGCACGCGCCGCCGCCAAGGAGAAAGCCGAACACGACCCCTTCGGCGCGCGTGTCCCGGACCACTCCGTCGTGCACCGCTACGCCCGCTGCGTCTCCTACCCGGAGTGGGGGGTCGGCACGGTCGCCGGCATCTATTTCTCCAACGAGGATCAGGCAGGCGAGGAAGTCCAGCAGTGGGCCCGCGTCAAATTTGCCCACGGCATCCGCACCGTGCCCGCCGGCAGCCTCAAATTCGTCGACTTCTCCAAGCCCGACCCGGCCGAGGAGCGCGTCGAGCGGTTCCTGATCGCCGCACAGCGGGCGATGGCCGAGGGCGATTACGACCTCGCTGCGCAGCGGCTGATCTACGCCCGCGACGCCGAGCCCCGCAACGTCGCAGTGCTACGGCTGATGACGCTCGCCTTCTGGCAGGCCGGCAAGCTCGACGCCGCCGCGCGGGCGGTTCGGGACTGGGCACGCGTCGACGGCGCACGTCCCGCCGCCCATCGTTTCGCTGCTCGAATCTACGAAGACATGGGCGCGGTCGACCTCGCCGAGGAGGCGGCCGAGAGGGCCGCGGAGCGCGGCCCGGGCGATGCCGGCGCCTGGGAGCGCCTCGGGCGCCTGCGGCTGACGCTGATGGACCGCGAGGGTGCTCTGCAGGCGCTGCGCAGGGCCAGCTCGCTGGGGGCGAAGGGAGCGGTCCCCGGACTGATCGCAGAAGCGCTCGCGCTGGAACCGCGCCCCGTCTCGCAGAGCGTCTGAACGGCTAATGCAGGATGTTGACGGCCCGCGAGACGATCAGGCCGATCGTCACCAGCGAGGCCACTGACTGCACGCCCATGACGCTCTTCGCCATCGGCGTCAGGGGCATCGTGTCGGTTGGCGAGAAGGCGGTGGCGTTGGTCAGCGAGACGTAGAGGTAGTCGATGAAGCGCGGGCGCCAGTCGCGAGGCTCGATCGTGTCGTCGCTCATCTGAGGGAACAGGAAGTCTGGGGCGAGGTCGTTGCCGGACGCGCGCTTGCCGGGCCCGCCCCGGTCGAGCTCCCAGTACCAGAGGCCGAAGATCAGGAAGTTCGTGAGCCAGATCACCACCCCGGAGATCAGCAGCTCGTGGCCGCTTTTGACGTGGTTGTGGAGCAGGGATTTGCTCAGCGCAATCAGCGAGTAGACGTTGGCGGCGCTGACGAACGCGATCATGCCGAGCGCGAGCCGCCGGCGGCGGGGGTGCTCGAACTCGAGCGTGTTCGGCGTCGCGAAGAACAGGCCGACGAGCAGGACGGCCTCGAGTCCGGGGATCAGCCAGACCGGCCCGGCCGTGAGCCGGTCCGACAGCGCGAACTGCAGGCCGATCGCAGCGAGGATCGTCACCTGGGCCGGCCAGAACGGCTCGGGGGAGCCGGGCGGCGGATAGGGGCGGCGGCCCTGCGCGATCTGCGGCACTGGTTCCGTGGGATGTGCCACCCGCAGAGCGTATGTGGACGGTCGGAGGGCTCGCGCGGTGCGCGCAGCCCTGCCGAGGGACCGTCCCGCGGTGCTCGCCAGAGCGCTAGCCTCACGAGCGATGGGTATCGAGAACCCCGTGCACCTGCTGTTCATCGCGGTCGTTGCGCTGGTCGTGCTCGGCCCCCGCCGACTGCCCGATCTGGCAAAAGCCCTCGGGCACGGAATTCGGGAGTTCCGCGATGCGATGAGCTCCGGTGAACAGGACGGCCCGGCCCCGCCACCGGCGCCCACGGCGGCACCGGTCCCGCCGGCTGCTACCACTCAGACCCAGGCGGCGCCGCCCGCCCACGCGGAGGCTCCCACGGCGAACGCTTCGGAGCGGTCAGCCGGCTAACAGCCGTGGCCCCCCGGGGGCGGAAGTTCACGCGCGCGTCGCCCTTTGGAGTACGGTTCGGCGAATGCGGGTCGAATTCAAAAGAGCAGGATCGGTTCTGGCATTCGTGTTGGCGCTGGGGCTGGCGAGCGCCACGCAGGCGGCGGCCGCCAAGAGCCACAGCTGCGGCGGCGGGGGCCTGCTCGGCTCATCGACCGAATCGTTTCCGGTGGAACTGCCGGGAGGACTGGAAGCGCCGGTCCTGGCCAGCTACGGGGTGTTCCGGCGCCCGCAGCGGGCGGCCGACATGCTTCCGCCGGTCAACCCAGCTGGAGGCGAACTGGAATATGAGCTGTCCGGCTACTACGCGTCGGAGATCCGGCAAGTCGCGGCGCTGCCCAACGGCGAGCGCTTCTTCGTCATCCCCGGCCTCCCTCGCGTCTTCAATCCGCCGCCGTTGCGATGCTTTCCGAGGTCGCTGCGCAAGCGCATCGAGAAGTTCGCCGAAGAAGAACGCAAACGCCAGACCGAGCCCAGGTACTGCGTGATCGAGGTCGGAGCCCGCCGGGGGCTCTCGAGCAGCGCATGTGGCGCCTTCGCGGAAGTCGCAAGCGCCCGGCGGATCTTCAGCTTCTCGCTCTTCGGGCCCCCGACTACGGCGATGCTGGTTCCCGACGGCGTCGCCTCGGTGCGGATCGTCGGGCCGGGCAAGCGACAGACGACGATCCCCGTCTCGGAAAACGCGTTCCTCTACGCGGCGCCCCGCCATCTGGTGCTCGAGCAGCGGCGCCTGCTGCACCGGCTGTTCACACGCAAGTCGCCCAAGCACCCCACGAAGGCCCAGCGCCGGCATCTGTACCGCCTGATCGAGCGCACCGTCCGCACGATCACTCTGCGGACGGAGCCGAGCAAGGTCGAATGGCTCGGCCCCGGCGGGATTCTCGTCAAGTCGATCTCGCGACCGCCGGTCGACGGTGCTCAGGCGAGCGCGCCGATTTCGACCGGCTGAAATCGGCGGACGCCGGCCTCGCGAGCCCCCTGCCCGGCGCCTGCCTGCAGTCCGCCCAGATCGGTAGATTCGCGCGATGCGCCTAATCGTCGCCCGCTGCAGCGTCTCCTATGCCGGGCGCCTCTCGACCGTGCTACCCGAGGCGGTGCGGTTGCTGATGCTGGGGCCGGACGGCACCTTCATGGTCTGGGCCGACGGCGGTGGCGTCAAACCCCTCAACTGGATGACGCCACCCACGGTGATCGAGCAGGAGCACGACGAGCGCGGCGAGCTGCGCTCTCTGATCGTCCGCCGCCTCCGCGGCGAGGACCGGCTCGAGATCGCGATCGAGGAGATCCTCTCCGACGTCGAGCACGAGCTCGACACGGAGCTGGGGCTCGAGAAGGAGGGGGTCGAGCGCGAACTGCAGGAGCTGCTGGCGGCCGCGCCGGAATCGTGCGGCGACGGCCTGCGGCTGGTGCGGCGCGAGTGGTCCACCGACGTTGGACCCGTCGATCTGATGTGCCGCGACGGGGAGGACGAGTGGATCGCGGTGGAGATCAAGCGCATCGGCACGATCGACGCCGTCGAGCAGCTCACCCGCTATCTCGAGCGCATCCGCCTCGATCCCGCGATGGGCGGCTGTCGCGGCGTGCTGGCGGCCCAGGCGATCAAGCCGCAGGCCTTGGTGCTCGCGGAGTCGCGGGGGATCGAGTGCGTCGAGGTCGACATCGCGGTGCTGCGCGGCGAGCGCGAGCCGGACCTGACGCTGTTCGCGGCCTGAGCGCTCGCGCATCGCAGCGGCGGTGCGCGAGGACGGAGCCGCGCGAGATTGCGCGCGGATAGGCTCCCCGGCGCAATCACAGAGCAAGGAGCCTCGATGACCTCAGACGCTGACGCCCCCGAGCAGCCCGCAGTCCTGACCGAGCGGCGCGGGAACGTGCTGCTGATCACGCTCAACAGGCCGCAGGTGCGCAACGCGGTCAACGCGGCTCTGGCCGAAGGCGTGGGCAAGGCGCTCGACGAGCTCGACGCGGACGGTGAGCTGTCGGTCGGCGTGCTCACCGGGGCCGGTGGTTTCTTCTGCGCGGGCATGGACCTCGGTGCCTTCGTCAAGGGTGAGTCGCCCTGGTACGGCGACCGCGGCTTCGCGGGCATCGCACAGCGCTCCGCCGACAAGCCCCTGATCGCTGCGATCGAGGGCTTCGCCGTGGCGGGAGGCATGGAGATCGCGCTGGCCTGCGATCTGATCGTCGCCGCCCAGGGCGCGAAGCTCGGCATCCCCGAGGTCAAGCGCTCGCTCGTCGCCGCCGGGGGCGCGCTGCTGCGACTGCCGCGCCGCATGCCCTACCACGTAGTGATGGAGCTGGCGCTGACCGGCGATCCCTTTCCGGCCGAGCGTTTCCACGACCTGGGACTGGTAAACCGCCTGACACCGCCCGGCGGCGCGGTCGACGCCGCGCTCGAGTTGGCTGCGACGCTCGCCAAGAACGGTCCGCTGGGGCTGCGCGCCGCCAAGCAGATCCTTCAAGAGCAGTGGGATTGGTCGACAGAGGAGATGTGGGCCAAGCAGGGCGAGATCGCGGGTCCGGTGATGGCCTCCGAGGACGCCAAGGAGGGGGCTGGCGCGTTCAAGGAGAAGCGGGAGGCGGTGTGGCGGGGTCGTTGATCCTTCGGCCTCGTGGACGGGGCGCTAGCTAGCTGCTAGCATTCTGCAACATGAGGACGCTGTATCTCCGCAACGTGCCGGACGAGGTGGTCGAGCGGCTCGAACGGCTCGCCGCAGCCGAGGCCACATCCGTGAACGCGGTCGCGGTCAAGGAACTGGCGGCTGTGTCTCGACGGGTCGACAACCGCGCGCTGCTGGAGGCGCTTCCCGACCTCGGCGTCGACGCGGCTGAGATCACGGCGGAGCTGGAGGACGAGCGAGCGAAGCGATGATCGTTCTGGACGCCTCCGCGGCGTTGTCAGCGCTGCTGACGGCAGGCGCCGCTCGAAGCGCGATCGCGGAGGAGCAGCTTCATGCACCGCACCTGATCGACTCCGAGGTCGCG
>DASWFM010000048.1:0-2739 GCA_036394235.1 Solirubrobacteraceae bacterium
GAGCGGCTGGGACTCCCGGCGCGTGGCCTCTGAGGCAGGCGCCGAGCTGCTGCGCGAACGCCAGTCGGAACGCTCCCAAGCCCCGCCCCGGGCCGTGATCGACACGCGCGAGCTGGCACCGGGCGATCTCTTCGTGGGCCTGCCGGGCGAGCGGGAGGACGGCGGCGCCCGGGCCGCCGAGGCGCTCGCGAGCGGGGCATGGGGCGTGCTCGTGACTCCAGAGCACGCGGACGGCGCCTCGGCGAGTGCGAGCAAGGGCGCGGTGCTCTCCCACCCAAACCCCCTGCACGGCCTCCAGGCGCTCGCACGGGCTTGGCGGCGGGACCTCGGCGAGGGTGGCGCGAAGGTCGTCGCGATCACCGGCTCGACCGGCAAGACCTCGACCAAGGACATCCTCGCGGCGATGCTCAGGACTGCTGTGCCGACGGCCGCGAGCGCGGCCAATCTCAACACCGAGATCGGACTGCCGCTGGCGGTCCTCGCGGCGCCGGCCGGAACGCAGGCGCTGGTGCTCGAGATGGCGATGCGGGGCAGCGGGCAGATCGCCGAGCTGACGGCGATCGCCGAGCCTGATGTCGGCGTGATCGTCAACGTCGGCCCGGCGCACCTCGAGCTGCTCGGCTCGCTGGAGGCGATCGCGGCGGCGAAGGGCGAGCTGATCGCAGACCTACGCCCCGGCGGCACGGCCGTCGTGCCCGCGGGCGAGCCGCTGCTGGAGAAGCACCTTCGCGAGGACCTCCAGGTGATCACCTTCGGCGAGGGCGGCGACGTGGCGATGATCGGCCTGGCCGACCCCCCCGGCGGGGGCACGGGCAGCGGCGTGAGGATCGCCCTCGAAGGCGATGAGATCGAGCTCTGGCCGTCGTTCAACCAGGCCCACAACCTCCGCAACCTACTCGCCGCGGTGGCCGCCGCGGCCGCCGTTGGACACACTCCGGAAGGACGCTTGGAGGTCGAGTTCTCGGCAATGCGCGGCCAGCGCGAGCGGCTGCCCGGGGGCGCCGTGCTGATCGACGACTGCTACAACGCCAACCCGATGTCGATGCGAGCCGCAATCGAAGAGCTCGCCGCGACCGCGACCGCGCCCGGCCGGCGCGTCGCGGTGCTCGGCGACATGCTCGAGTTGGGGCCCGAAGGCCCGGCTCTGCACCGCCGGCTCGGCGTCGAGGCCCGCGGCGCCGGCGTCGACGTGCTCGTCACCGTCGGGCCCCTGGCGGCCGGGATCGGCGCGGGCTACGGCGGCGAACCGCGCTCGCTGCCCGATGCCGAGGCTGCGGCCGCGACGGTGCCGGGGCTGCTCGAGCCAGGCGACACGGTGCTCGTCAAGGGCTCCCGGGGCGTCGGGCTGGAGCGCGTCTGCGAGGCGCTGAGGCGAGCGCCGGCCGGCCCCGGCCGGGCCGCGCTGGCGCCTCAGTATCCGGACCGCACTGCATGACCGGCCGTATCCTCTTCGGCGGCACCACCGCGCTGCTGATCTGCATATTCCTCAGCCCGAAGTTCATCGCCTTCCTGCGCAAGCGCGAGTTCGGCCAGCACATCCGCGAGGACGGGCCCGCGGGCCACCTCGAGAAGGCGGGCACGCCGACGATGGGCGGCGTCCTGATCTTCCTCTCGGTGGCGGTGCCGTTCCTGATCCTCACCAACTACGAATGGCCCGTCGTCGGCGTCTTCCTGGCGGCGATCGCATGCGCGCTGCTGGGTTTCGCGGACGACTACGTGAAGCTCGTGCGGCGACGCTCTCTGGGGCTGCGCGCTCGCACGAAGCTGCTCGTGACGATCGCGATCTCGATCGGCCTGTGGTTCATAGCGCATGAAGAGGCGCACCTACCGAGCGTCCTGTTCCTTCGCTTCGTGGACTACCACATCGATGTCGGTCCGCTCTATCCCGTTGTGATCTATCTGGTGCTGGCAGGCACGACGAGCGCGGTAAACCTGACCGACGGCCTCGACGGCCTGGCGGCGGGCTGCGCGGCGATCGTGCTGCTCGCCTTCATCGGCATCACGTTCATCTCCGGCGAGTTCGAACTCGCGATGCTGGCCGGCTGCCTGGTCGGCGCCTGCGTCGGCTTCTTGTGGTTCAACGCCTTCCCGGCCACAGTATTCATGGGCGACACCGGCTCGCTGGGGCTGGGCGGCGCGATCGCGGGCCTGGCGGTGTTCACGAAAACGGAGGTGCTGCTGATCGTGCTCGGCGGGATCTTTGTGATCGAGGCCCTATCGGTGGTGATCCAGGTGATCTCCTTCCAGACGACCCGCCGCCGCGTGTTCCTGATGGCACCGATCCACCACCACTTCGAGCTCAAGGCCTGGTCTGAGACGAAGATCATCCTGCGCTTCTGGATCGTCGCCTCGCTGTTCGCTGCGATCGGCTTCACGATTTACCGCCAGAGCCGCGGCGTCTAGCCGGTGTCGATCGCCCTCGACTCGGGTAGTCGTGCGGTGAACGACAACAGGACCACGATCCCCGGGAGGTCGAGATGCAGTTCGGATTGGCGTTGCTGCGGATCATCGTCGGTGGCCTGTTCATGGGCCACGGGCTCCAGAAGCTCGCGGGGTGGTTCGGCGGGTATGGGCTCGAGGGCACGGGGCAGTTCTTCGAGAGTTCGCTGAACCTTCGCCCCGGCAAGGTGCATGCGGGTGCGGCGGGAGCCGCCGAGGCGGGTGGCGGCGCGCTGCTGGCCGCGGGCCTCGACACGCCGCTCGGCGCGGCCGCGCTCAGCGGCACGATGATCACGGCGA
>DASWFM010000049.1:0-5015 GCA_036394235.1 Solirubrobacteraceae bacterium
GGCGAGCATGGTCCTGTTCCGAGCCGTCGATGCCGACGCCTCCGCCGATTCGGTCTACCGCTGGCTGTGCCAGCTTCGCGTCGCCCCTTACAGCTATGACCGGCTCGACAACTTCGGGCGGCGCAGCCCGCAGACCCTGACGCCTGGGCTTGAGCAGCTCGAGGTAGGGCAGCGGATGGTGTCGATCTTCAGGCTCGGACACTTCGAGCCCGGTCGCTCGATCACGCTCCTCTCGCACGGCCCGCTGTTCGGAGGGGTGGCGATCACCTACCGGGTGAACGAAGGGTCGCCGGGCCGATCGCGCCTCGTCGCCAAGCTGCTCGTCGATCCGCCCCGCAAACCTCTGTGGAGCCTGCCGATGCTGTTGATCCTGCCGGCGGGAGACCTGGTGATGATGCGCAGGCAGTTGCTCAACATCGCCGCGCTCGCCGCGGCCGGGCAGGCACGGGCGGCCTCCGGCGGCTAGCGTTGGCCGCCGTGGCCGACCATCTCTCTCCGGCCGGCTACGACACGATCGTGATCGGTGGCGGCCACAACGGCCTCACCGCCGCGGCCTACCTGGCGCAGGCCGGCCGCTCCTGTCTGCTGCTCGAGCGCCGGGGGCAGTTCGGCGGCGCCGCCGTCTCGGACTTGGTCTTCCCGGGCCTGCCGGCGCGGCTCTCGAGCTACTCCTACCTGGTCAGCCTGCTGCCGCAGCTGATCGTCGACGAGCTGGGTCTCGCCGTTCGCCTGGCGCCTCGCCGGGTCTCCTCCTATACACCGGACCCTCGCTCGGGCTCCATGCGCGGGTTGCTCGTCGACGAGTCCGATCCCGGCGCGACGGCATCCTCGTTCCAGGGCGTCACGGGAGGGCGGCGCGACCGCGCAGCGTGGCTCGAGCTCTACCGGATGACATGGCGGGTGGCACAAGTCGTGTTCCCCTCGCTGACGCAGCCCCTGCCGACCCGGGGCCAGCTCCGCGCGCGCATCGCCGACGCTGACTGGGAGGCGCTGTTCGAACGTCCGCTGGGCGAGACGTTCGCTGAACGCATCGAGGACGATCTCGTGGCGGGTGTCGCGCTGACGGACGGCCTGATCGGCACCTTCACACCGGCGGGCGACCCCGGGCTGCTCGCCAATCGATGCTTCCTCTACCACGTGATCGGCCGTGGGACGGGCGAGTGGCTCGTTCCGGTCGGGGGCATGGGGACGATCGCGGCCGCCCTCCGCGGGGCCGCCGAGCGGGCGGGTGCGGAGCTTCGGGGAGGCGCCGAGGCGCACGCGATCGAGCCGTCGACGGGGGGCGCCGAGGTCCGATTCCGCGAGGGCGAGGAGGAACGTCGCGCATACGCCGCCCATGTGCTCGTGGGCGCGGCTCCGCGCGAGCTGGCCCGCCTGCTCGGGGAGCCGCACGACGCCTCCGCCGCTCCGGAGGGCTCTCAGCTGAAGGTCAACCTGCTGCTCTCCCGGCTGCCCCGGCTGAGCGCGGAGGTCCCGAGCGAGCGTGCCTTCGCGGGCACCTTCCACGTGAACGAGTCCGCCTCGCAGCTGCAGCGCGCCTATGAGCAGGCTGCCGCGGGCCTGATCCCCGAGCTCCCGCCCTGCGAGGCCTACTGCCACTCGTTGACCGATCCGTCGATCCTCGGCTCAGAGCTCAGAGCCGCGGGTGCCCAGACCTTGACGGTCTTCGCCCTGCACATGCCCGCGCGGCTCTTCGCGGCCGACCCGGAGCGCACCAAGGCCGAGGCGCTGCGAGCCGTCCTGGCGTCGCTCGACAGCGCGCTCGCGGAGCCGATCATGGACTGCGTGCTGAGGGATCCCGAGGGCCATCCGTGCATCGAGGCGCGCAGCCCGGCCGACCTCGAGCGCGAGCTGCGCATGCCGGCTGGCCACATCTTCCACCGCGACCTCTCCTGGCCTTTCGCCGAGGACGACGGGGACGCAGGAAGCTGGGGCGTCGAGACCGCTCATTCCTCCGTTCTGCTCTGCGGTGCCGGCGCTCGTCGCGGCGGGGGCGTCAGCGGCATCCCCGGTCGCAACGCCGCGATGGCGGTACTGGCAAGCTGAACGCTCGCCCCGCTGCCTTCGGGGCGCCGACCTAGGTGTAGTTCCTAGGTGCTCGCGGCGGCGCGAAGCTGCCACTTACGCTCAGCTGCAGCCAGGAACGTCTCGAGCGCTGCGTTGTAGCCGGGGGCCGCAGGGATCGTGTGGCCGCGGCCTGGGATCTGCCCGCGCTCTGCGCCGATCAGCGAGGCGGCCGCGTCGCAGACCGCCTCGAACACCTCGGAGTGTCCGCCGGAGAGGACGAGCTTCGGAAACGGAGCTCCCCGTAGCGCAGCCCAATCGGGGTCGGCCTCCCAGGGGGGACGTTCGGTCATGAGCAGTCGCACACCGTGCAGCAGCTGCTCGTCGGGGTGCTCAGGCGTCTCGCGGGTCGCGCCGGCGCCGCCGCGAAATGCCAGCAGGAAGTCGCGCGGCCCGAGCCGTTCGGCATGTGCGTAGAGCAGCTTGCCGTTCTCGATCTGCCGGTCCACCGCGGGCACGCCGGTCGCCACCCCGAGGCAGCCAGGCTCGGAGATCGTGAGCGAGCGCACGGCGCTCGGCCGCAGCGCGGCAGCGCAGAGCGCGATCACGGCGCCGTAGGAGTGCCCGACCAGGTGTGCGCCGTCGCCGTCGCCAAGGAGCGTCGCGAACATCGGGGCCTCGGCCTCGAAGTCGCCGCGCGCCAGCGAGGGGCTCGCCCCGAAGCCCGGCCGGTTGGCGGCGAGCAGTCGCCACCGTGCTGCGAGCTCGGCCTGGCCTCGCCAGGTCGACCGCGCTCCCGAGACACTGCCGTGCACGAGCACCACCGGGGGCCCCGAGCCTTCCTCCAGCACCTCGAGGCCATCGGGGCTCACCGTTCCCGCACGGCTGCTCATCCCCCGATCCTATGCCCCCCGTTAGCCCACTACGATCGCCAGACCGTGGTCACAGCGCAACAGCCGGCACCCGAGCCCGGGCTGCTCGACAGAGCTCCCTCGGGCGTGCTCGTCGTCGGCGCGATCGCCTCCGTGCAGTTCGGCGCGGCGATCGCCGCGACGCTGTTCGCTCGTGTCGGCCCGGCGGGGACGGTGTTGCTCCGTCTCGCCTTCGGCTCGGTGATGCTGCTCGCCGTCTGGCGGCCAAGGCTCGGCGCTCGCCCCGCCAGGGAGCTGGCGCTCGCCGCGGCATTCGGAGCGGTGCTGGCCGCGATGAACCTGAGCTTCTACGCCGCTCTGCAACGCGTGCCGCTCGGCATCGCCGTGTCGCTGGAGTTCATCGGCCCTTTGACCGTCGCCCTGCTCGGATCCCGGCGGGGGATGGACCTGCTGTGGGTGGCGCTGGCGGCGCTGGGCATCGTCGCGCTGACGCACGGCGGCAGCCAGGGTCTGGATGGCCTCGGTGTCGCCCTGGCGCTGCTCGCGGGAGTCTTCTGGGGCGCCTACATCCTGCTCAACGCCCGCCTCGGCCGGGTCTTCCCCGGCGGCACCGGGCTGGCGCTGGCGATGTGCGTGGCGACGCTGGCGGTGGCGCCGCTGGGGATCGTCGAAGGCGGCGCGCATCTGCTCGACGGCGAATCGCTGCTGGCCGGCGCAGCTATCGGGCTGCTCTCCTCGGCGATCCCGTACTCGCTCGAGGCCGAGGCGCTTCGCCGCATCGCCACGGCCGTCTTCGGCGTGCTGATGAGCCTCGAGCCGGCCTTCGCGGCGCTCGCCGGCCTGATCGTCCTCGGCCAGCACCTCGGCGGCCGCGTGCTGGCCGGCATCGCGCTGGTCATCGTCGCCTCCGTCGGCGCCTCCCGTCGCGCCCGCGCGGGAGCCGTCGCCCTCTAGGGCTCAGCCCCGCTCCGGCAGCTCCTGCAGCGCCCAGCCGTTCCCGTCGGGGTCGTTGAAGAACACGAATCGGCCCCATGGGAACTCCTGAACGTCGCTCACGGGCACCCCTCGCGCCGCGAGCTCCCCACGGGCGGCGTCCGCGTCGGAGACGACCAGCTGCAGCCCCTGAGCCGACCCGGGCAGCGACTCGGTGAGCCCCATGCCGATCGCGATCGAGCAGGCGGAGCCTGGCGGGGTCAACTGGACGAAGCGGATCTTCTCGTCGACCTGATGGTCGTGTTCGGCGATAAAGCCCACGGCATCTGAGTAGAAGGCCTTGGCGCGGTCCACGTCGGAGACCGGCAGCGCGATCAGTTCGAGCTTGTAGTCCATCTGATGGGTCCTTTCTCTTGGGTTCTCGGATCTCATGGCCGAGCCAGGCTATGCGCCATTGAGGCCAGTTTCTGTCCTCGATTTGCGGGATCATGCAGGGCATGGCCGAGGCCCCGACAGCTCGCCGACTGCTCGCCCTGCTCTCGCTCCTGCAAGGTCGCCGGGAGTGGCCCGGGGCGCTGCTGGCCGAACGGCTGGAGGTCTCTCATCGGACGGTCAGGAGGGATGTCGAGCGGCTCCGCTCGCTCGGCTATCCGATCGACTCCACGAGCGGGCCCGCGGGTGGCTACTCGCTCACGGCCGGCGCGGCGATGCCGCCCCTGTTGCTCGACGACGAGGAGGCGATCGCGGTTGCGATCGCCCTGCGCACCGCCGCCCGCTCAGCCGTCGCGGGGATCGAGGAGACGGCCTTGCGTGCGCTCGTGAAGCTCGAACAGGTCCTACCCGCCCATCTGCGCCGCCGCGTCCAGGCCCTGGGTGGGGCCACAGAGGTGGTGCGGGGGTCCGGCGGCCCGACGGTGGACGCCGCAACCCTGACGGTGATCGGCGCGGCCTGCCGTGACGAGGAGATGCTCCGCTTCGGCTACCGGGGCCGCGACGGCGAGCGCAGCCGGCGGCTGGTGGAGCCGCACGCGCTGCTCGCTCATGGCCGCCGCTGGTATCTGCTCGCCTTCGACCCGATGCGGTCGGCCTGGCGGACCTTCCGGGTCGACCGGGTCGAGTCGCCCGCAGCTGCCGCACGGAGCTTCACTCCCCGCGCGATTCCAGGTGGGGATGCCGCGACTTACCTGACCCGTACGCTCGCCGGGG
>DASWFM010000050.1:0-4440 GCA_036394235.1 Solirubrobacteraceae bacterium
CGCATCAGCGCCATGCGTCGACCAAGCGTAGCGGCCGGGGGCGGGCGACCGCCGCGACGGGGATTCGGAGAGGTCCTTGGGAGTCAAAGTGAGCGAGAAGCTGGAGGGGCTGCTGACCACCACAGAGCCGGCCGTGGTGGAGATCGAGGAGCTGCAGGGCATCATCGCCGAGGGTCAGGAGCGAGGCTTCCTGACGCCCGAGGCGATCGCCGCTGCGGTCGAGGAGGCAGAGCTGTCTGCGCATCAGGCACGTGACCTGCTGAGCTACCTCGAGGAGCACGGCGTCGAAGTCGCGGGCGCCGGCGAGTCGGCGCCGGAGCTCGACTCCGACCGCGCGGACGGAGACTCCACCGGGGACGCTTCCGGGGAGGAGCTCGGCGACGAGGAGCAGGCGGAGTCCGACGAAGAGGGACGGGGGCTGCAGGTCCGCCTCGAGGAGCTCCGCCGGCCCGAAGTGGACCTGACGGTCGAGCCGAGCCTCGACTCGCTGCGGCTGTACCTGCGCTCGATCGGCCGGGTGCCGCTGCTCAGCGCCGAAGAGGAGGTCTCACTCGCGAAGCGCATCGAGCGCGGCGACATCGCCGCCAAGCAGCACATGGTCGAGGCGAACCTGCGGCTGGTCGTCTCGATCGCGAAGGGCTACGTCGGCCGGGGCCTGACGCTGCTCGATCTGATCCAGGAGGGCTCGCTGGGATTGATCCGCGCGGTCGAGAAGTTCGACTACCGCCGCGGCTACAAGTTCTCCACCTATGCGACCTGGTGGATCCGCCAGGCCGTGACGCGCTCGCTGGCCGACAAGGGAAGGACGATCCGGATCCCCGTGCACATGGTCGAGCGGCTCAACAAGCTGCTGCACGCCGAACGGCGGCTGATCCAGCAGCTCGGCCGCGAGCCCAGCCCTACGGAGCTCGCCGACGAGCTCGAATGCACGGTCCGGGAGGTGCGCGACGTGATGCGCATCACCCAGCAGCCGATCTCACTCGAGAAGCCCGTCGGCGAGGAGGACGACTCGGCGCTCGCGGACTTCGTCGAGGACGTATCCGCGGCCTCCCCCTTCGAGATCGCCTCCGAGGCGCTGCGGCGGGAGAACGTGATGCGCGTTCTCGCCGCGCTGCCGCGACGCGAGCGTGAGGTGATCGAGATGCGCTACGGGATCGTCGGCGGGCGTTCCCGGACGCTCGAGGAGGTTGGCCGTGCCTTCAACATCACGCGCGAGCGCGTCCGCCAGATCGAGAACCGCACGCTGAAGAAGCTCCAGACGCTGCCCGACGCCCAGCAGCTGCGCGAGGCCTCCTAGCCTCGCGCAGGGCGGGACGAGCGACCTCCGGGGTCATGCTTCGACACGGCCTCACGCCCGCGAAGCCACGAACCTGATCGCGATCACTTCACGAGCAGGCCCGCCAAGAGTGCGTGCTCGCGACCGGCGTTTCAGTGGCGGGGGAAGGATTCGAACCTTCGAAGGCAGAGCCACGTGGTTTACAGCCACGCCCCTTTGACCGCTCGGGAACCCCGCCGCGAGCCGCAGTCTAAAAGATCGCCGCCGATCGGCCGGCGGGCGTAGCGGCGAGACGCGTCAGGCCGGAAGCGCCTCGTCGAGCAGCCCGGCCAGCAGCTCGATGACAACGTCGGGACGCTCGAGCGGGGCGAGGTGGCCGGCGCCCGCGATCACCTCGAGCCGGGCGCGGGGCATCGTCGCGTCGAGCGCCGTCGCGATCCTCGCGAAGTCGGGCATGTCGTGCTCGCCGTAGGTGATCAGCACCGGCAGCTCGAGGCGCGCCAGCGCCTCGGGGTGCTCCGCGACGGGGTCGGGCTCGTAGCAGGGCTCGTTGCCCTCCAGGGCGACCTCGTAGGCGCGGCGCTGCATCTGCGCGACCAGCTCGCGCTGGGCGGCGGGGGCGTCCGGCAGCGTCCAGGCGTCGACGGCGATCGCCACTGCCGCATCGAGGTCTTCGCCTTCGAGCGCCGCCTCCTCCGCCTCCCACACCGCGAGCAGCTCAGACGAAGGCAATTCCTCCTCGGGGGACGGGGAGATCATCGCCAGGCCGGCGACGCGCTCGGGCGCGAGCAGCGCGACGCGCTTGGCGACGAGGGCGCCGAATGAGTTGCCGGCGAGCACGAAGCGCTCGATCTCGAGTGCATCGATCGTGTCCAAGACGTCCTGCCAGGGCGGGGCGGGCGAGGGCTCGGCCTCGCCGAAGCCGGGCAGATCGGGAGCGAAGACCCGCGCGCCCGCGCCGGCGAGCGGATCGAGCAGATCCGCCCACATGCGACGGTCGGCGACGCCGGCGTGCAGCAGCACCAGCGCTGCGCCAGATCCCCGTTCATCCCCCGGCAGGATCACGCGGCGATCATCGCATGCGCCGCTCGCGCGCGTCACGCCGAATGCGCCGCGCTCACTCCCCCTCGGCCGCCGGGACCAGGTGCGCGGCGTGCACGCCCGGCGGCAGCCCGAAGGTGCCGTGCACCTTGCCCAGCAGCTCGAGCAACTCGTCTCGCTCACCGGGGCCGAGATCCCGGCACAGGTCGGTCTCGAACTCCAGCGCAGCCGCGTAGGCCTCGGCCAGCAGAGCTCGGCCGGCATCTGTCAGGTACAGCGCCCGCGCGCGGCGGTCGGTCGGGTGGGGCCGGCGTTCGAGCAGCCCCCGCTCCTGCAAGGCGTCGAGGAATGAGACCATGCGACTGGCGGGGATCTGCAGCCGCTCGCTGATCGCCTGCTGGGAGAGTCCCTCCGCGGCACCGATTGCCCGCAGCAACGCGAAGTCCCGAGGCTCGATGCCGAGCGGGGCGAGCTGCTCGCGGAATCCCGCCGCGACGGCGAAGCCCAGTGACGAGAGCATGAAGCCGAGCGCTTTGAAAGGAGCGGCTGAGCGCGGCGGGGCATCCAGCGCCGGCTCGTCGCCCGTGCTGGGCGCTGAGGGCTCCCTGGACATGACGTAGATGATAGCTGGATCGAAATATTTGTGATAGAAATAATTACTATGAGGTTCTTTTCCCGACCGGCAGCGAGCAGCAGGCCGTGAACGAGCGTCCGAACGGCATCGAGGTCGAAAGCCTCGTCAAGGACTTCAAGGGCGGTGTGCGAGCCGTCGACGGCATCGACCTGGAGGTCGCCCCCGGCGAGATCTACGGCTTTCTCGGCCCCAACGGAGCGGGTAAGTCGACGACCGTCCTGGTGCTCACGACGCTGCTGCCCCCGACCTCGGGCCACGCCAGGGTCGCGGGCCTCGACGTGATGCGACAGGGCGCCGAGGTGCGCCGGGCGATCGGCGCCTCCCTTCAGGAGTCCGCACTCGACCCCTTCCTGACCGGCCGCGAGCACATGCGCCTGCAGAGCGCCCTCCACGGTCTGGGCCGAGAGCAAGGCGAACGCCGCGGCACCGAACTGCTCGAGCGAGTCGGCCTGACCGACGCGGCCGACCGCAAGGTCGGCGGCTACTCGGGCGGCATGAAGCGCCGCCTTGACCTCGGCCTGGCGCTGGTCCACGAGCCCCGGCTGCTGTTCCTAGACGAGCCGACGACGGGCCTCGACCCTCAAAGCCGGGCGGCGCTGTGGGACGAGGTGCGGCGACTGGCCAACGACGGCGTGACGGTGTTCCTCACGACCCAATACCTGGAGGAGGCCGACGTGCTCGCGGACCGTGTCGGGATCATCGACCGCGGCAGGATCGTGGCCGAAGGCACCCCGGGGGAGCTGAAGGCCTCGATCGGCCGGCCGAGCGTGGAGGCGATCCCCGCGAACCCCCAGGATGCCGACCGCCTGGCCTCGGTGCTGGGGCGCTTCGGCGAGCAGGCGGCGGCGTCGCCCGGCGGCGTGGCGGTACGGCTCCCCGAGGGCGTCGGCGACCTCGCGGAGATCGTCCGGGTGCTCGATGCCGAGGGCATTCGGATCGCGGATCTGAGGCTTCACGCACCGACGCTCGACGACGTCTTCCTCGCCAAGACAGGCCGCTCGCTGGAGGGCGCAGGCGCAGGCGAGGACGAGGACGGCGGGCAAGCCGCCGTCGCGGACGCGGCGAGCGCCGCCGCGGGCTGATGGGCAGCGGGCGCTCAACGCAAATCGCGGTGCTCGCGCGTCGCTCGATGCTGAAGACTCTTCGCCAGCCTTTCCAGCTGTTCCCGATCATCTTCTTCCCGCTGATCCTGCTCGCCGTCAACGCCAGCGGCCTGAAGGCGGCAACCCGGCTGCCGGGCTTCCCGACCGACTCCTACGTCTCCTTCGCAATCGCCGTGGCCTTCATCCAGGGCGGGATGTTCTCGCTGATCAACACCGGTACGAACCTCGCGGAAGACATCGAGACGGGCTTCTTCAACCGCCTGGCGCTGACGCCGCTGCACCGCGTCTCGCTGATCTCGGGGCTGCTCGTCGGCGTGGCCGCGCTCGGCGCGCTGCAGTCAGCCGTCTACGTCTTGCTGTCGCTCGTCGCCGGCGCGCACCTCGAC
>DASWFM010000051.1:0-5883 GCA_036394235.1 Solirubrobacteraceae bacterium
GGACGGCCCTCCCCGCGGGGGATCGCCGCCGCACCGCGTGGATGGTGCTCGGCGCCCTGATCGTCCTCGGGCTGCTCGCGAGCTCGCCGTCGCAGTACCGCACGGCCGACCGGGAACTCGACAAACTCGCCGCCCAGGAGCGAATCGAAGGCGATCTCGAGTCGCTCGTCGCCGCTCACACGATCAATCTCCGCTGCGGCCCCGTCGGCGTGCCGAACCACGCGCCGATCCCGCTGCTGGCGCTGTACCTCCGCACGAGCCCGGTGCGCATCCACAGCGCCCAGGTCGGCCACATCGAGCGCGGTGTGTACGTCGACCCAGCGAGCCAGGAGGTGGAACGCGAATACATCCTCGACACCCACGACCCGCACGAGCCGGTCTCGGTGCCGCCCGGCTTCACGGCGAGCGGCTCCAACCGCTCATGGCTGGTCTTCCACAAGTGCTCGTAGTGGACCGTGCACCCCTCGTCGAGACTCCGCCTGCCGGCGCCTGATCGCTCGTCCGCGGCTCCGGTCCGGGAGCTCCCGCTGCGCCTGCCGGTGATCGCTTAAGGCTGCTTCCTTCCGGACCTGACCTGATTCGCAAGCCGACACCGCGCGGGACCCGGACCATCGACGCCTTGGACAGCGGGGCGACCGGAGCGGAACCCCTCGGAGGGGAATTCGGCCCCGCTAGAGCGGATTGCGGGTGCAGGGCACCGCTACCTCCCCGCCTAGCACGGTCCATATGCGATCCTAGCGCTCAGGGCGCGAGGCGGTTAACCTCCGCGGCTCAGCCGGGGACGCGCGACTGCTCCGGACCGCCCGTGTTGCAGTAGTAGATGCTCGATCTCCTCCACAGAACCAGAAAGACGGCGTGTGCGTCGCTGCTCGCGTGCGTGGTGCTGGGTGCGTTCGGGGCGGGTGTGGCCCATGCGGAAGAACTGCCGAGCTTCACCAAACCAGTAGACGAAACGAGCATCGTCGGCAAACACGTCGTCCTCACCGTCACCGGCACGCACCTCGCGACCCTGACCGCCCAAGGGCTGCCTGCGGGCGTAGAAACGATCACCAAAGAAACCGAAGAAACCTGGACGATCAGCGGGACGCCCACTACCGCCCAGCCGGCCACGACCGTCACGCTCGAAGCCAAAAACAAACAAGGCGAACCCGTCAGCCCCGTAACGACCGAATTCAAATGGACGGTCGAAGCCTTGCCCACGATCGGAGAACCGCCCAGTCAGGCGAGCACGGTGGGCAAAGCGATCACGCCCCTGGGGATCAAAGGCACCAACCTGTCCCAGTTGACCCCCGAAATGCTGCCCGCCGGTCTCGAACTCAAGCCGGTCCCGGGAGCAGAAGAAAGCGAATGGATCGTTACCGGGATACCCACGACCGTACAGACGGCGATCGTGACGCTCCAAGCCGAAAACAAAGCCGGCGGGAGGTCGGCCCCCTTGACCTTCAAATGGACCGTCACCGCCGCCCAGGAACCGCCGAAAATCGAAACCCCCTCCAAGCCCGCCGAAACGCCCTCCAAACCCCCCGAAACCCCCAAAGCCGTCAGCGCCGGCCGCCTCGGCACCATGCCTACGCAAAAACAGGGCCGCGAACTGTGGGCGTCGTTCCTCTGCGAAGTGGCCAGCTGCAAGGTCGAGGTGATGGCGACGATCACGGCGGGCAAGACGAAGTTCAAGCTCCACTCGGCGCGCACGGCGATCGCCCAGGGGAAGAAGGTGCGGATCGCGCTGAAGCTGACAAAGAAGCAGCGAGCGCTGATCACCGCGGCCCTGAAGAAGCGCAAGAAGGTCACGGCCGCGATGAGCGCGTCGATCGACAGCTCCGTTGGCCGGCAGGTCACGAAGGCGCTCGTCGTGACCGTCAAGCGCTAGAGACCGGCGCAGGAGACAAGCCCGCACCGGTGACCGGCCGTCCCGGGCCGAGAGAGACGCTTAGCTCCCGGTTATGCGCCTTCCGGTAGGCTGCGCGACCGTGAACAACTACAGAAACGTCACCTCCCCCACCGTCGCGCCGCCGCGGCGCGCCCGCATCGCCCTCCTCACCGGGTTGCTGCTGCTCCTTGCCGGCCTGCTCATCGCCGGTTGCGGCAGCTCAGGCGGATCGAGCACGATCACGATCGGCAACGAGAGCAAGGCCAACAACAAGCTGATCACCGCGGAAGACACCTCGGTCCCGAAAACGCCCACGTCGGGACCGCTGGCGACGAAGCCGACGGTTGAAAAGGGCAGCGGCGCGGAGCCGACGAAACTCCAGACGAAGGATCTCGTCGTCGGCACGGGGAAGGAAGCCAAGAAAGGCTCGACGGTCTACGTCAACTACGTCGGAGTGCTCTGGAAGACCGGCGAAGAATTCGACTCCTCGTGGAAGCGCAACGAACCGTTCACCTTCACGCTCGGCAGTGGCCAGGTGATCAAAGGCTGGGACAACGGCGTCGCCGGCATGAAGGAAGGCGGCCGCCGCGAACTGCGCATCCCCTCCGAAGAAGCCTACGGGAAGCTCGGCAGCGGCTCGAAGATCCCGAAGAACGAAGCGCTGATCTTCGTGATCGACCTGCTGAAGGCGTGACGCCGACCTGAGCCCCTCGCCGTGACGGCGGGCACGCTACGCAAAGCGGCGCTGCTCCTGGCGAGTGGCGCCGCCCTCGCGTTCGGGCCCCTCGCGGCGACCGGCTGCGGCTCGGGCAGCCACTCGACCAAAGCAGGCGTTCGCCTGGAACGTGAAGACTTGGTCGCCGCGGCCGGGGCGCTCGAGCGCGCCGCTGGCGAAGTCGCCGGCGAGACGGCGGCGACCAAAGCCGCCTGGCCGCTTGTCGCCAACGGCCTCTCACGCTCGTTGGGCGCGGCGGGTGAAGCGAAGATCGCGGCTGCCGCCCGAGCAGCTGCGGGTCTGAAGCTGCCCAGCGTGTTCGGGGAATCGCATGCCGCGCAGCTGACGGGTCCTGGCGCCGACATCTCAGGCGCCTTCCGGAACTTCGACGGGCTCTCGAGTCGCGGTTGGGAAATGATCGACTACACGCTTAGCCGTGAGCGCCGTGGCGGCACGGCAGCAAGCTTCGCCCGGGAGAACGTGGCCCTGTACATCGAGTCCGTCTACGACGGCCACTTCGGGCTCTCCCAGATCGGCAAGAAGCTTCTGGCCGGCTGGGAAACCCTGGGCGGGCCGGCGGGGTTCGGTTCCTCGCTGCCGCGAGCCGAGGTGGAGCGGCTGGCGGGGGTCTACTCGGAGAAGAACTACCGGCTGCACCCGCACGACGGTGTCAGGCTCGGGTCGTGACCCTCGGCGCCTCGCACCCCGCGGGCAGGTCGCACAGCCCCGGCACGGAGCCTCATCGGTGAATGCGTTCGTCACCGCCGGGGCCGGGTTCCTGCTGGCGGTGCTGTGGTTCGACCTGATGTTCGACGTGCAGGCCCGGGGTGGCGCCTCCGGTGCCGCCGAGGTCCCGGAGGCGGCGCTGGCGTCGATCGCCGCCTATTACGCCCGCGTGACGACCACGGCGCGGCCGATGAACCGCCTGATCGCGGCCGCGATGCTCGCGACGATCGCGGCGATCGTCGTCGAGATCGTTGAAGGGGCGGGCCCCGGCTGGCTGCCCTGGGTCTCGCTGGCCCTGGCGTCCCCCCCGATCGCGCTGGCGGCCGGCCGGACGGTGCCGGCAGCGGTGCGACTCGGGATGCGTCGCGACGTGAGCAGCGTGCAGAGCTCGCTCGCGCGGCGTGTACTCACCGAGCACGTGTTCTGCTTCATCTCGATCGCCTCTCTGATCGCCGTTCAGCTCGGCTGGGGCTGAGAGGCGGCGGCCTGGACCAGGAGGCCATGGCGGGTGACGTTCTCGGAGAGGACGTGGCTGTCGACGAACTGCAACAGGTAGCCGGGGCCGCCTGCCTTGACGCCGGTGCCGGAGAGACGGTTGCCGCCGAAGGGCTGGCGCCCGACCATCGCACCGGTGATCGCGCGGTTGACATAGAGGTTCCCCACCGGGGAGCGGGCGGCGACGTGGTCGACGGTCCGGGGGTTGCGGCAGAAGAGGCCGCCGGTCAGCGCATATGGCAGCCCGTCGACGATCGCGAGGGCCTCCTCGACGTCGGCGACGGGCTCGACCGTGAGGACGGGACCGAAGATCTCCTGGCTCAGCAGGGCCGAGTCGGAGGGCAGGCTCGAGACCACGGTCGGCCGGCAGAACCAGCCGCCGGCCGGGGGCTCCCCGGCGGGCTGCCCTGCGATCTCGCCTTCGATGCGAGCCAGGGCGATGTAGCGCTCGACCCTTCCATGGGCCTCTCCGTCGATCACCGGGGGAACATCGGTGGCGAAGGAGTCTGCCTGGCCCACCTGGAGGGTGGCGACGGCGCCCGCGAGGCGTTCGACGGCCGTGTCGGCGATCGCCTCGTGGACGAGCACACGCGAGGCCGCCGAGCACTTCTGCCCGGCGAAGGCGAAGGCGGAGCGCAGGATCGCAGGGACGGCCTCGTCGAGATCCGCGTCGGAGTCGACGATCACACAGTTCTTGCCACCCATCTCGGAGACGACCCGCTTGATGTGGGCCTGTCCCGCCGTGACCTCGGCGGCGTTCGCGATGATCTCCTGGCCGACCGCAGCGGAGCCGGTGAAGGCGATCGTCGAGACACGGGGGTCGCGGACCAGCGCCGCGCCTACCTCGCCTCGGCCGTGGAGCAGGCCGACGGCCTCCGGCGGCACGCCCCCGGCACGGAGGGCTTCGACCACGGCGGCGCCGCATGCAGGCGACTGCTCGGCGGGCTTCAGGATCGCCGTGTTGCCGGTCACCAGCGACGCGGAGAGCATTCCGCAGGGGATCGCGAACGGGAAGTTCCACGGGGCGATCACGGCGCAAACACCGCGGGCTGCGTAGCGGAGCGTGTTGCGTTCACCCGGCACGTCGAGGGTCGTACGGGTCCTGAGCTGCAGGGCGGCGCGCGCGTAGTACTCGAGGTAGTCGATCGCCTCGGCCACGTCGGCGTCGGCCTCGGGCCACGGCTTCGCGCACTCCCGCACAGCGAGCGCCGCGAGCTCGTGGCGCCGGGCCCGCATATAGCGGGCCGCGGCGAGCAGCGCGTCGGCGCGATCCTCGACGGGAGTGCTCGCCCACGAGGGCGCGTAGGCGCTCGCGATCTCCACCGCTCGGGCCGCGTCGGCGGAACCGTTGACCGGCGCCAAAGCCACGACCCGGCCGCGGTCGCCTGGGTCGACCGACACGAGCTCCTCGCCGTCCGTTCGTTCGGCTCCGATCAGCGCCGGCACCCGGAGCGGGAGCTCGGCATCGAGGACCGCGCCGGCCGCCAGTAGCGCATCGCGAACGTCGGCCCTGCGCAGCTCGAGCAGCGGCTCGTTGGCGAAGGGCTCACCGGGGGAGAGATCGCTCATGGCGCTGCCAGCAGCTCCTCGGGCGACCGGCCGTCGGCCAACTGATGCAGGAAGCCCTCGTTCGCGGTGTTCTCGAGCAGGCGGCGCACGAGATATGCCATGCCGGCGACGAGATCGCCCACGGGGCAGTACGCCCTCACGCTCTGCCCGCCCTCCGCGAGGGCGTGCATGAGATCGTCACCGAGCCCGTAGAGGACCTGGAACTCCAGGTCGCGCGGGCCGTAGCCCGTCCCCTCGTTGGCGACGATCGCGTGGGCGACCGAGCGAAGGTTGTGTGTGGCGATCGCGGGCCGGATCTGGGGCCGGGCGCCGAGCAGCCGCCGGGTTAGCAGCTCGAAGTTGCGATCACTGTCCGCCTTCTCCTCGAAGACCGGCGGCCGCCAGCCGTGCTGTGCCGCGTCGACGACCTCGTGATCCCAGTAGGCGCCCTTGACGAGGCGCACGACCAGTGGCGTCGCACGGTCGGCCTGCCGGGCCCAAGCGATGATCCGCTCGGTCAGGGCCGGCG
>DASWFM010000052.1:0-11567 GCA_036394235.1 Solirubrobacteraceae bacterium
CCCGCCATTGGCGATCGCGGCGTAGGCGGTGGCCATCTGCATCGGCGTCACGAGCTCACCCTGTCCGATCGGCAGGTTGCCCATCGACGATCCGGAGTAGTGGTTCAGCGCCAGCGCGAGCCCCGGTTCCTCGCCAGGCAGTTCGACGCCGGTCGGCGCTCCGAAGCCGAAGCGGTGCACCCACGAGTTGAAGCGGGTCGCCCCCTCGAGTTTGCCGATCTCGATCGCGCCGACGTTGCTCGAGCGCGCCAGGATCTGGGAGGTCGTGAGCGTTTCTTCGCCGTGTTCGGTGTCGTCGTGGATCGTGCGGTCGGCAACGTGGATCAGGTCGGGCACGTTGAAGCCGCTCTCGGGCGTGATCAGGCCCGCCTGCAAAGCGCCGGAGATCGTCACCGCCTTGAACGTGGAGCCCGGTTCATACGGGAAGTTGACCGCGCGGTTGCGAAGTGCCTCGGGCGTCGCTGCCGCCGGGTCGTTGGCGTTCGCCTGCGGCCAGTTGGCGAGCGCCAGGATCGCACCGCTGCGCGGGTCCATCACGATCGCCGTCGCGTCTTTCGGGTTGAACGCCTGAGCGGCGGCGCTGAGCACGTCTTCGGTCCGTTGCTGGATGTTCGCGTCGATCGTCAGCGCAATCGGCTCACCGGGCACTTCCTGGTGCGGTTCGGTGATCGACACGGGCTGACCGATCGCGTCGCTGACGACCTTGCGCTGGCCGGTGCGTCCATGCAGCACGCCTTCCTCGGAGAGCTCGAGACCCGAGAGGCCCTGCCCTTCGGTGCCGATCTGTCCGAGCACCTGCGCGGCCAGCGTGCCGCGGGGGTACACCCGCTTCATCACCGGCGTGCCGCTGATCCCTTCGATCTTCAGCTTCAGCACATCTTCCGCCTGCGGCGCCGGTACGCCGCGGGCGAGGTACACGAAGCCGGTGCGCTGCGAGAGCTTGCGCAGCAGCTCCGCCTGCGGCTTGCCGAGCAGGGGCGCCAGACGTGCGGCGACCGTCAGCGGATCATGCAGCAGGTAGGGATCGGCGGCCAGGTCCTTGGCGGGCTCGGAGACCGCGAGATCGACGCCGTTGCGGTCGGTGATCGCCCCGCGCTGGGCCATCACGGTTTCATCGCTCGTCTGCTGGGCGGAGGCTGCCCGCTGCAGCGTTCCGGCGCGGAAGACACCAAGGTAGGCCGTGCGCACCGCCGCGAAGCACAGCAGCAGGAACAGGCCGGCGAAGATCGCTCCGATCCGGCTCTGGACGGCAGCCACGCCTTGTTAGCCTCCCGGCCCCGCGGTGCCGCCGCCCGCTTCGGTCGACGATTCCCCGGTCGCAGCCGCTCCGGCCGGTTCCCCTTCGCTGGATTCACCACCCGTGTGAGAGGCCGTGGAGGGAGATTCCGCGGCCCCGCTCCCGGCGGCTTCACTCGAGGACGTTTCGCTGGAGGACCCTGCGCTTTCGGAGGAGCTCGCCGGCCCGCTCGCCGGGGAGGCCGTTTCGGTTTCGGACTGGGCCGGCGCGGAGCCGGCTTCCGCCACGGGTTCGGCCGGTTTGGGCGCTTCCTTCAGTGCGGCGGCGGCGCGCGGTACGTCGCTGCTCGCGTGCGATTCGTGGAACTTCAGGCCTCCGACGGCCGTCAGGCGCATGCCGATCTGCCCGGCCTGCGACTCGACGCGCCCGCCGCCGGCGAGTTCGGAGTTTTCGATGCTCAGCGCGGCGTTCTCCCGCTGCAGAGCGCTCTCCTTCTCGAGCGTCCGGCCGATGCCCGAGTTGAGCTTCAACAGGCCGAGCTGAAGGGTGACGATGCCGATCAGCGCGAAGGCGACGATCCCGATCCACAGCCGTCCCCGGATCAGGCGGTCGAGCATGCGGTGGCTCGAGAGCCGCTCGAGCATTCCCAGGGCGCCGAGCAGAAGCCCGCCACCCTCGGTCGCGACCCGGCGGGCAGGGGCGCCCGGAGCCGGAGCGCGGAGCGGGCCCGAGACGCGGCGCCGCCGTGGCGGGGCGACCGGCCGGCGGCGGGGCGCGAACGGTGCGGCCGGTACCGCCCCCGCGGCGGATGAGGCGGCTGGAGGGGTCACGGGTTGGCCTGCCGGAGCTTGCGGGCCGCGCGCAGCCGGCCGGAGGCGGCGCGGGGATTGCCGGCTGTCTCGGCCGCCGAGGGAACAATCGAGCGACGTGTCAGCAGCGTCGCTTCCGGCTCGCGCCCGCAGACGCAGACGGGCAGCTCCGGGGGGCACACACAGCCCTGGGCCCGCTCGACCAGGAAGCGCTTCACCCGACGGTCCTCGAGCGAGTGGAAGGAGATCCCGGCGAGCACTCCGCCCACCCGCAGCAGCTCCCAGGCGATCGGGAGGGCGCGGTCGAGTTGGCCGAGCTCGTCGTTGACGGCGATCCGCAGCGCCTGGAAGGAGCGCTTGGCTGGATGGCCGCCGCCGAACCGCGCCGGCGCGGGGAGCGCCGAGTTGATCGTCTCGACGAGCTGCTGCGTGGTGTCGATCGGCGCCTGGCTCCGACGCCTCACGATCGCGCGGGCGATCGCACCGGCGTGGCGCTCCTCGCCGAGCTCCCGCAGCGCGACGGCGAGCCGCCGCTCATCCCACTCCGCCACGATCTCGCGGGCGCTCAGCTCCTGCTCTGGATCCATCCGCATGTCCAGCGGAGCGTCGTAGGAGTAGGAGAAGCCGCGGTCGCGCGTATCGACCTGCATCGAGGACATGCCGAGGTCGAAGTAGGCGATGTCGGCACGCAGCCCCTCGGCGGCGAGCTCGGCGAGCGCCTCGGCATAGCCGGAGCGGATGAAGCGCACCGAACAGGCGGTCTCGGCTGCCAGCTCGGCGAAGCGCTGTTCGGCCAGCGGGTCGCGGTCGATCGCGATCAGCGTGCCGGACGGCCCGAGCCGCTCCGCGACCAGCCGCGCGTGCCCGCCATCGCCGAAGGTGCAGTCGATCGCCGTCTGGCCGGGCTGCGGGTCGAGCAGCTCGAGCAGCTCCTCGGCGAGCACGGGCACGTGCGAGGAGCCCGGCCGCCCGGCCGCGGATGCCGCGACGAGAGGGCGACGGCTCCCTCGCGGGCGGTCTCCGCGACGGCGCTTGGTGAGCTCAGGAGGACGCTCGGGCGCAGTGCGCTCGGGCGCGGCGGATGCGAGGCGCAGCTCAAGCAGCATCGTCGACACGCGCGGTGACCTCCGCGACGCCGCTGAGCAGCGTCGATCGATGATCGGCCCAGGCTGTCCGGTCCCAGAGCTCCATGCGGTCCCCGGCCCCGACGACGACGACGTCCTTGGCGAGGGCCGCATGCTCGCCGAGGAAGCTCGGGACCATGATCCGGCCGGCCGCGTCGAGCTCGGTGTCGTGGGAGCTGCCGTAGAAGAAGCGCTCGAGCTCGGTCAGCCGCGAGGAAAGCGGCGGCAACTCGGCGAGCGCGCGGGCCGTGTAGCTGTCGTAGTCCTCCGGCCGCCAGACCCCGACGCAGGGCTTCAGGTCGACGGGCATCGCGAGCACCACACCATCAGCCAGCGTAGAGCGATAGCGGGCGGGAACCGTGAGGCGGTTCTTTGCGTCGAGCGTGTGGTCGAAGGTGCCACGGAAGGGGGCCACTGCGGAGACTCCAAGTTGTTTACCGAGCCGAGGTGGAGGAGTGGGAGGAGCCCCTCCACCCCGGCTCGCTGCCGCGAACATAACCCACTTCCTCCCACAATGCAACCCTATTTGCACATTCTCTCCCACTCCACCTCCCCGACGCCCTGATCGGCGCTCCGATCCCCCACGGGCCGGGGGATCTCGCATAGCCGGCGGCGCTCGCGGACGGCCCGTGAGCCTGCAGGAGGGCATGCAGAACCGCGATGTGGGCGGGGCCTTGCAGGTACGGCCTTGCGTCGGGCACCACCGCACACATACGATCGCGAGCCCCGCCCGAACCGAAGCTCGATGCCCGCACCGTCCCCCCACATCGCCACGATCGGCCGACCGGCCCGGCGAGCGCTCGTGGCGGCACTGTCGGGCGCGGTGCTCGTGCTCGGCGCGTGCGGCTCCTCCTCCCATTCCGACGGCACCGAAGCGGACCCCGCTACCGCTGTGCCGGCCGCCGCTCCCCTGTACCTGGGAGTGACGGTTCGCCCCGTGGGCGCCCAACGGACGGGCGCGGTCGCCGCCGGCAAGGAGCTGACCGGCCGGCCCGAACCCTTCACGAGCCTGCTCGGGCTGCTGCAGACGCCAGGCTCGGCGCGACTGCAGTACAAGCGCGACGTGGCCCCCTGGCTCGGACCCCACGCCGCCCTCTTCGTCGACTCCCTCGCCTCGGCTGAATCGCTCGTCGGGCCACTCACCAAAGCGCTCACCTCGGGCGGGCCCCTGTCCGTCTCGCTCGGCGGCGTCGACGGCGCGATCGTGATGGACACCAGCGACGCAAGCGCGGCGCGCTCGTTCCTGGCGGGTCAGGCGAAGCGGGCGGGCGCCCACGCGACGAGCTACCGCGGCGTCTCCTACGAAGTCGGCCGCGGCGGTGTCGCCTTCGGGCTCGTCGGGCGTTTCGCCGTGATTGGCAGCGAATCGGGACTCCGTGGCGTGATCGGCGCCACCCAGGGCGAAGCGGCGCTGTCGGCGGCAGGCGGCTACGCGAAGCTCGCCGCGGCCGCCCCAGGCGATGCGGTCGGGCACCTCTACGTGAATCCTCTCGGTTCGCCGGCCGGTGCCTCGAAGGCCGGCGCCGGCTCACTCGCGCTGCTCAGCGGTGGTCGTCAGGCGAATGTCTCCCTGATCGCCTCAGCCGGCTCGCTCAGCCTCCTCGTCGACTCGCTTGCGAAGGGGAGCGCCGAAGGTTCGGGGGGCGGGCTGCTCTCGCCCGATCCCGAAGCCGCCCAGGCGCTCGACGAGCTTCCAGGCGATTCGTGGCTCGCACTGGGCCTCGGCCACGTCGGCGCCAATCTTCCCGCAGACGTCGCAGGCCTGAACGCGCTCGGCGGACTGCTGGGTTCCGAAGCCGGCGGCAGCGCGCTGAGCCTCGGCGCGCTGATCGGCGGACTGTCCAAGCCCCTCTCGATCCTGGCCGCGCCGAACGCGGCGGCACGGCGCGACTACGCGAGCTGGATGGGCTCCGCGGGTGTCTTCGCGGCCGGCTCGAGCGTGCTGGAACTGAAGGCGGCCGTTGTGATCTCCTCCCACGACCCGGCTCGCTCCCGAGCGGCCGTCGCGAAGCTCGGCGCGGCGCTGCGCAGGGCGGGCGACGAAGTCACGCACGCCTCGATCGCCGGTACCGAAGCGGCGGTGTCCGCGCGGCTGCCGGGGGTGCCGCTGCAAGTCGAGATCGCCGCCGGGCCGGGGGCGTCCGGCGCGAAGTTCGTCCTCGGCCTGGGCGAAGCCTCGGTGCAGGCCGCCCTCGCGCCCTCGGAAACCCTGTCGAGTGCCCCCGCCCGCGCGGCCGCGGCGTCAGCTCTCGATGAAGGCGCCGCGCCGAGCGTGCTGGCCGACGTGCCGACGTTGCTCGCGCTGCTCGAAAGCGTAGGCCTCACCGAAGACCCCTCGCTGTCATCGATCCTGCCCTACCTCCGCGCGACGACCACACTCGCGGGCGGCGGCCACCCGCTCAGCGGCGAAGTCGAGCGCTTCAAGCTCGTCCTCGGGCTCAAGCAACCCGCCGGCTGACGCTCAGCCCGATGGGCCCGCAGGCGAGCCGATATCGATCGCCCTCGAGAAGACCGGTCGGCCGTTCTTGACGCGATCCACGCCGTAGGTGGATAGCGTCGTTTCGCCGTTTGCCAGAACGGAATAGCGGCCGATCACGGAGTCCCGGTCCTGGGTCGACATGTAGGTGCGGATCACGTCCGGGCGGTTGTTGCCGCCCGCACCGGCGCGTTTGATCGCGTCGAGCACGCCGTCCATTGCCTCGTAGCCGTACAGGACCCAGGGGCCCGCTTCGTGATGGAAGCCGCGCGTGTAGGCGGCGAGCACGCTCCGTGCGGAGGGCGGGTAGAGGCTCTCGCCGAGGACGGGCGTGGTCAGGTAGGTGACGTCAGCCGCGGTGCCGATCGCACCGGTGAACGCTTCGCTCGTCAGGGAGCTGCCCCCGAGCAACGTCAGATGGGGGTCGGCGGCGTGCAGGCGGCGCCACAAGGCGATGACTCCAGGACCCGCTCCGGCCGCGACGAACACGGCCTGCGCCCCGCTCGCCTCGATCTTTTCGACCTCGCCTGCGTAGCTGCTTTCGGATTCTGCAGTCAGCGTGATGCTGTCGTGGCCGGCGAGCTTGACCCCTTCCTTCGTCGCATCCTGGGCGACGAGGTTCGCGAGCGGCATCTCGAAGGGATCCTGGTTGTCGAGCACATAGACGCCGCCGAGGCCGAGCGAGCGCATCAGTCGCGCCTGCGCCTCGGCCTGTGCCTGGTCGCCGGGCTGAAGCCGGGCGAAGTTGCGCTTGCCGCTCGGGTAGAAGCGGCCCGGCTCGTCCTGCCCGGCGCCCTGGGCGGAGGTCAAGCCCACGTAGGGGCTCGCCGGACTCACCTGCAGGATGCCCGCCTCGTTCAGTATCGGCAGGGAGATCGCCGTGGCGGGCGAGCCGTAGTCACCGAGGTAGGCGATCGTGCTCGTGTCCTGCGCGGCCTGCTTGGCCGCCGAGGAGCTTTCGCCGGGGCTCGTCTGGCCGTTGACGGGGTTGACGTCGTCGAGCGAGGCGTACGAGACCTTGAAGGCGCCGATCTGGCCGCCCGCGTCAGACAGCGCGAGCTTCTCCCCTCCTTCGATCTGCCTTGCAATCCCGGCCGAGGGCCCCTGCAGGGGAAGGCTCGAGTAGATGGTCAGCTGGCTGCCGGTGGTTTCAGATGCCGAGATGACGCTCCCGCAGCCGGCGAGCGCGGGA
Organism: Solirubrobacteraceae bacterium; assembly: GCA_036394235.1. Taxonomy (GTDB): domain Bacteria; phylum Actinomycetota; class Thermoleophilia; order Solirubrobacterales; family Solirubrobacteraceae; genus Palsa-744. Next base: position 6,839 of record DASWFM010000052.1, read on the forward strand.
AGCACGGCGGCGATCGCGGCGAGGCCGAGCCGGCGCGAGAGCACCTAGCTGCGACGGCCGGGCAGGTAGCCCGAGAGGATCTTCACTGACGCGCCCACGAGGATGATCGCGGTCGCGATCAGGAAGGCGTCGAAGCCCTTGGCCCCCAGGGCCCAGAGCACGATCCAGACAATGAGCCCCGCGGTGACGGTGACGACCAAACCCATGCGCGCGAAATCCTACCGAGCCGGCGCGAGGCCCGCCGCGAGTTCCTCCACCACCGCCCCCACGGCCTCCGCGGGCCGGTCCGACTCGGCGGCGGCACGAACCAGCCGCGTACCGACGATCACGCCGTCGGCGCCGGCCTCGGCGGCCTGCAGCGCCTGCTCGGGCGAGGAGATCCCGAAGCCCAGCGCCACCGGCACCTCGGTGTTGGCCTTGGCACGGGCCACGATCTCGGCGAAGTGCTCGCCCAGCACCCGCCGCTCGCCGGTGGTACCCACGACGGACACCGTGTATACGAACCCGCGCGCCTGGCCGCCGATCGCCGCGAGGCGCTCGTCCGGCGTCGTGGGAGCCACGAGCGGCACCAGCGCGAGGCCCCGCTGATCGCATGCCACGAGCACCTCCGGCGCCTCCCCGTAGGGCAGGTCGGGAACGATCAGACCGCTCGCGCCGCTGCGAGCGAGCCGGTCGAGGAACGCGTCTACGCCGGGCGCGAAGACCATGTTCGCGTAGCACATCAGCACGACCGGGACGCGATCGGAGAACGAGGCTGCGACCTCCAGCACGCCGCCGACCGTCGCCCCCGCCGCGAGCGCGCGGGTGCCGGCCTCGTGTATCACGGGCCCGTCCGCCAGCGGATCGGAGTAGGGCATGCCAAGCTCGATCAGGTCGGCCCCGGCCTGTACACAGGCGTCGCCGATCCGCGCCGACTCCTCCAGCGTCGGGAAACCGCCCATCAGGTACGGCATCAGCGCCGCGCGCTTGGCGGGCCGGGCCTGAGCGAAGGCGGCGGCGATGCGTGACGTCCCGCTCGACCGCGAGACACCCGCTTCGCTCCCGGCCGCGGACCGGCCGGCGTCCGCGATGCTCAATCCTCCCCCTTGGCGAGCACCTCGGCGAGATCCTTGTCGCCGCGTCCCGACAGGCAGATGAGGTCGATGCCTCCGTCGGGCTGGGCCAGCACCCAGGCGAGCGCATGGGCCGTCTCCAGGGCCGGGATGATCCCCTCCAGGCGCGACACCTCGCGGAACGCCGCGAGCGCGTCGCGGTCGCTCACGGCGACGTACCGCGCGCGGCCGATGTCGCGCAGGTAGGCGTGCTGGGGACCGGTGCCGGGGTAGTCCAGGCCGGCGGAGATCGAGTGGGCCTCGATGATCTGGCCCTCCTCGTCCTGCATCACCGCGGAGCGCGCGCCGTGCAGGATCCCCGGGCGCCCGCCGACGGTCAAAGGCGCGCCATGGCGCCCTGTGTCGATCCCCTCGCCGCCGGCCTCCACGCCGACCAGCTCGACTTCCTCGTCGCCCAGGAACGCGGTGAAGATACCGAGCGCGTTGGAGCCTCCGCCCACGCAAGCGATCACGCGCGAGGGGAGACGGCCCTCGCGGTCGAGGATCTCCGCGCGCGCCTCATCGCCGATCACCCGCTGCAGGTCACGGACGAGCGCCGGATAGGGAGCGGGCCCGACGACCGAGCCGATCACGTAATGGGTGTCCTCGACGTTCGTGACCCAATCGCGGATCGCCGCGGAGGTCGCCTCCTTGAGTGTCCGCGCACCGGCATCGACGGGCGTGACCGTCGCTCCGAGCAGTTCCATCCTCTCGACGTTGGGCCGCTGGCGGCGGGTGTCCTCGACGCCCATGTAGACGACGCATTCCAGGCCCAGCAACGCACACACGGTGGCGGTCGCGACGCCGTGCTGGCCGGCGCCCGTCTCGGCGATGATTCGCCCCTTGCCCATGCGCTTCGCCAGCAGCGCCTGGCCGACGGCGTTGTTGAGCTTGTGTGAGCCCGTGTGGTTGAGGTCCTCCCGCTTCAGGTACACGGTCCGCCCAACGCGCTCGGATAGGCGGCGAGCGCGGTACAGCGGCGTGGGCCGACCCGCGAAATCACGGAGCAGGACGTCCAGATCGGCCCTGAAGGCGGGATCCAGTCGGGCCTCGGCCCAGGCCTGCTCGAGCTCGGCGAGCGCCGGCATCAGCGTCTCCGGGACGTACTGGCCGCCGTACGGGCCGTAGCGGTGCTCGACCTGGATGCTCACGCGGGCTGACCGATCCCGCTCGGCTCGGCGCCGGCCTGAAGCTCGTCGGCGGCTCGCACGGCCGCGAACAGCGCCGCCATCCGCTCGTGGTCCTTGTGGCCCGGTGCCGACTCCGTGCCGCTGGCACTGTCGAGCGCGTAGGGGTGTGCCGCGGCGATCGCCGCGGCAGCGTTGTCCGCGTCGATGCCGCCGCTCAGGATCAGCGGCACCCGCGAATGACGCGACGAGAGCAGCTCCCAGTCGAAGGTCTCGCCGGTGCCGCCGCGCAGCCCGGGCTGCCGCCGCGAACGCGCATCGAGCAGATGGAAGTCGACGTGGTAGCGCTCGACGTCGCGGATGTCGCCCGGCCCCGCGACCTGCTTGGCGCGGATCACCCGCGCGCCGGTCCGCCTGGCCGCCTCCGCGCAGTACGCCGGTCCCTCGTCGCCGGAGAACTGCAGCAGCGAGAGGCCGACCTCCTCGGCCGTCGCCGCGACGTCGCCGAGCCCGGCGTTGACGAATACACCGCAGATCTCCGCGCGGCGGCGCAGCACCGCGGAGATTCGCGCGGCCTCCGCGGGCGAGCAGCTGCGGGGGCTGGCGGCGTGGAAGATCACGCCGAGCGCCCAGGCGCCGAGTCCTGTCGCTGCTTCCGCGTCGGCGAGTGTCGTGAGGCCGCAGATCTTGACGCGCGTGGCCATCGCGTCAACGGTATCGGACGCCGCGCGGCGGACCCGGGGCGCGGCGCAGGGCGCCGTGAGCGCTCAGCCTTCGGGCGTGTTCGGGTTGGGAATCGAGTTCGGACGCTGGCCGAGCGTCACGCTGACCGTCATCGGCTTGTATTTGCCTTTGCCGGTCGCTCGCTCGAGCTTTACCGTCACGGTCTGACCCGGTTTCTTCGTCTCGATCAGGCTCGCCAGCCCTTCGGAGCTGGTGATCGCTTTGCCGTCGACTCCGACGATGATGTCGCCGCCGACCGCCACCTGGCCGTTTTCGATGTTGGTGTTGACCGTGCCGCCCTTGATGCCGGCCTTTTCGGCGGCCGTGCCCTTCTGGACCGACTGCACGAGCGCGCCGCTGCTGACGGGCAGGTTGAGTGCCGACAGCGAGCCGTCGACCGTCAGCGAGGTCAGGCCGAGGTAGGCGCCGCGAACGGTGCCGCCCTTCTCGAGCTGGGCGATCTCGGACTTGGCGGTGTTGATCGGCACGGCGAAGCCGATACCCACGCTGCCCGTGCTCGAGCCGCCGGTCTCGATCTGGGAGTTGATGCCGATCACCTCGCCGGCGGTGTTCAGCAGCGGACCGCCCGAGTTGCCCGGGTTGATCGGCGCATCGGTCTGCAGCACGTTGTTGATCGTGAAGCCGTTGGGGGCGGTGATCTGCCGCTGCAGCGCCGAGACCACGCCCGTCGTCAGCGTCCGTTCGAGGTCGAAGGGGTTTCCGATCGCGTACACGGGGTCGCCGACCTGGGCACCGTTGGAGTTGCCGAGGGTGAGGGGGTGCAGCGTCACGCCGTCGGGGTGGATGCGGAGCACCGCGAGGTCGTTGGAGGGGTCCTTGCCCACGACCTGCGCTTCGAGCGTCTTTCCTTTTTCGAAGCTCACGGTGACCTTCACGGCGTTCTCCACGACGTGGTAGTTCGTGAGGATCGTGCCGTTGCTGTCGATCACGATGCCCGACCCTGTCGCGGTCCCCTGGCGCTGAGTTTCGCCGCCGAAGAGGAATGGCGATTCGGTCTTCTGCACGATCGTCGAGGTGACGAAGGCGACGCCCGGAGCGTCTTTGACGTAGACCTGATGCGGGGTCAGCGCGCCACCGGTCCGCTGCGAGGCGTTCGACGGAACGACCGCGGCGGGTGCTTCCTGCACGGTGGTGACGACGGTCTTGCTTTCGCCGAGACCGCCCGCGGCGGCGACCACGGCGACGACGATGCCCCCGCCGAGCAGGGCGGAGACGAAGGGGATTGCGAAGATTCGTTTCATCTCAGGGCAGGATGATCGGAGGGTGTGAAGGACATCTAAAGGTCTTGGCGGGAGTTTCCTAAAAGAAGCTCAGAAGGATCTCAGCTCGTGCAACGCCGCCACGGGGTCGGCCGCCCGCATCAGCGTCTCCCCCACCAGCACGGCGTCGACGCCCTGGCGCTCGAGTGCCGCGAGCTGTGCAGCCGAGGAGATGCCGGACTCCGAAACGACGATCGCCGCCGATGGCATCCCCGGAAGCAACGCTGCGGTGCGGGCGAGGTCGACCGAGAAGTCACGCAGGTCGCGGTTGTTGACGCCGATGATGCGCGCGCCGAGCGCGGAGGCGCGTTCGAGCTCGGCCGCGTCGTGCACCTCCACCAGCACGTCGAGGCCGAGCTCGGCCGCGCCGGCGTGCAGCTCCGAGAGCTCGGCGTCCTCGAGGGCGGCCACGATCAGGAGCACCGCGTCGGCGCCGGCCGCGAGCGCCTCGTGAAGCTGGTAGCCGTCGACGACGAAGTCCTTTCGCAGCAGCGGCAGCCGGCTCGCG
>DASWFM010000053.1:0-3769 GCA_036394235.1 Solirubrobacteraceae bacterium
CCACGAGGCGACCGTCGGACGGATCTCCGATGACCAGCTGTTCTACATGGGCTCCCGCGGGTTCACCGAGGACGAGGCCGCGGCGATGATCGTGAACGGCTTCATCGAGCCGGTCACGAAGGAGCTGCCGATGGAGTACGCGGTCGAGCTGAACCGGCTGATTCAGCTCGAGATGGTCGGCAGCATCGGCTGAGGGCCGCGATCGGCTGCGCATGACTGCGTCCTCGATCGCTCGTGTGCAGAGCACACTTCGCTCACTGCGTCCTTGTCCTGCTTGCCGCTAGCGACTCTCAGACGCGCAGTTCCCGAAACGGGCCGAGAGCGCCCCGCTGACGCGGGGCCGGGCCGGCGCATGCGCCGGCCCGCGTCAGGGCGCATGCGCCCTGACGGCGACCCGCACGTGTGCGGGTCGCTTCCCAACAATTCCGGTGAGGCCACATCGCGGATCCCCCCTACCCACGCGCGGCGCTCGGACGGTCGCGGTACCGCGAGCTAGTTTGCGCGCACCCGTCGACAAGATCGCAGCGCCCTTGTTCCCAAGGAACCTGCCGTGGGTGAATACGCCGGGCGGGGAGCAGGTCAGCATCATCCAGCGAGAGAAGCCGTTGCTGGTGGAGTTCTGGGACTTCTGCCGTCCCAACTCGATGCGGACGCTGCCCTACATGAAGGCGTGGCACGAGCGCTACAGCGGCGACGGGCTGCGGGTCGTCGGCGTCCACTGCCCGGGCTTCGAGCCTTCGCGCGACGAGCAGGCCGTGCGTGACGCCATCGCGCGACTCGGCATCGTCCATCCCGTGCTGATCGACAGCGATCTGGAGCTATGGCAGGAGTACGAGAACCAGGGCTGGCCGGCCCGCTATCTGTTCGACGGGAGGGCGCGGCTGTACGAGTACCACTACGGGGAGGGCGGCTATGAGGAGACCGAGCTGGCGATCCAGGAGCTGCTCGGCGTGGAACGGCCGCCGCTCGGACCTCTGCGCCCGGAGGATGCGCCGGGAGCGGTGCTTGCACCACAGACCGCTGATCAGGTGGGTGCCTTCTCAGGTGCCTATGAGGCGGGCGGCGTGTGGCTCGTGCTCAGCGGCCGCGGCGCTGTCTCGTTCGCGGCCGGAGAGGGCGTGAGCGGTCGCGTGGAGGTGGAGTATCCGGGGGCCTATCCGCTCGTCGAGCACCCGCGCCATACGGCCGCCGCGCTGGAGCTCGTCCTCGGCGAGGGGGTGGCGTGCCACGCCACCTGCTTCACGCCCGGAGTCGTCTCGTAGCGGCGAGACCCGTACTGCAGGCGTTCGCCGGCGCCAATCCCTAGCCGGCAGCGGGGACCGGCGGCGCGAGCTGTGACTGGCTGCGATCCTCCAGCAGGCGCACCAGCTCGGGTGGCCCCTGCTCGTCCACGATCACCGCGGAGCCGGGCCAGTAGGGGTTGGACGGCCCCGCCGAGTCGAGAAAGATCGCCGCGTAGGTCCAGCTTCCGCAGTTCACGAGCCGGGCCCCTGCCGGGCCGAGCCACTCCTCCGGGTGGTCGCGCGGGAAGGGCCCCGCCCGGTGGGTGTGGCCGAATACCACGTAGGCGTCGCCGAGATCCAGACGGGCGGCGACCTCGCCCATCGCGGCGAGCCCGGCGCGGCGCAGCTCACGGCCGGAGATGTCCGCACGGAGCGGTCCGATTCCCGCTCTGTTGAGGGCTGCGACAGCCACCGGGAAGCCCGCGATGAGCGCGCGCCTGCGCAGCATTCGCGTGAGTCGCCTGACGGGGCGGCGGGAGCGCCGGGGTCTCGAGTCGTGGCCGTCCTCTCCGCTGCCCCCGCCGAGGGTCCGCCAGGCGGCGACGGTCGCCATCCCGTTGAGGGCCGCACCCGGGTGGGTGTAGCGGGCGACGACATCGCGCCAAGCGAACACGGGAGCGCCCGCCGACTCGTAGTCGTCGGCGGCGGCGAATTCCGAGGGAGCCTTGCCGAACAGGCGACTCATCGCGCCGACGCTCAGCCGCTCGAGCGTGGGCACGGTCAGGTGGCTGTCGAGATAGTGACCATGGGTTGCGTACACGTCTGGCCGCACCCAGAGGCCCGGGTAGGCGACCGTCGTGCGCGCCGGCGACGCCCACTCCGCGATGCGGGCCATCGCCGGGGAAACGGCGGCGGGGGCGAGCAGCTGCTCGACCGCCAGCGGCCCCGGGTCGTGCTCCCCTCCCCGCGAGGCGAGCCACGGTTCCACGAGCGCGTGATCGTGGTTGCCGGCCGCGATCACGAGCTCACCGCCGAAGGCCCTGCCGAGGTCTTCGAAGAACGGCCTCGCTGCCTCCATCGCCTCGCGCAACGGCCCGTGTCGCAGCTCGAGGACGTCGCCGAGCAGCACCAGACGGTCAATCCCGTCGAGCGCTTCCAGCAGCGTCGCCCTCAGCTCGCTGCGGCGCAGCAGGTCGCTGCGGGTGACAGAGCCGAGATGCAGGTCGGAGATGATCAGGGTGCGCATGTGGCCTCCCCTCGCGCTCCCGCGTGGGCGTTCGCGATGCCCGGCGGCATCCGTGCCGCCGTCGCGTGGACTGCTCTCAGAGGGCGCCCTCGGGCGCGGGCGCCGGCGCGGGTGCATCGGCGAGGCGGATCTGCTTCGGCAGCATGAAGCGCACGTCCTCCTTGACCACGTCGTACTCGGAGATGTCGCTCACGCCGCGATCCTTGAAGAACTCGATCAGCTCGCCGACGAGGTTCTCGGGGGCGCTCGCCCCCGAGGAGATGCCGACGACGCGTCTCCCCTCGAGCCACGCCTCCTGCACCTCGCCGGAGTTGTCAATGAGGTGCGCATCGGTGCCGCAATCGCGGGCCACCTCCACGAGGCGCTTCGAGTTGGAGGAGTTGCTCGAGCCGATCACGAGCATCAGATCGCATTTCGAGGCCATCGCCTTGACGGCGGCCTGGCGGTTGGTGGTCGCGTAGCAGATGTCGTCGGTGCGGGGCCCGACGATCTTGGGGAAGCGCTCGCGGAGCCGCCTCAGGATCGCGGTGGTTTCATCGACGGCAAGGGTCGTCTGGGTGATGTAGGCGATGCGCTCAGGGTCGTCGACCTCGAGCGTCTCGACGTCCTGCTCGTCCTGCACGAGCACGATCTTCTCGGGCGCCTCCCCCATCGTCCCTTCGACCTCCTCGTGGCCGGCGTGGCCGACGAGCACGATCGTGTAGCCCTCGCCGGCGAAACGGACCGCCTCACGGTGGACCTTCGTGACGAGCGGGCAGGTCGCGTCGATCGTCTCCAGGCGGCGCTGCTCGGCGCCCTCGCGGACGCTCGGGGCGACGCCATGGGCGGAGAACACGCAGACGGCGCCCTCGGGCACCTCGGTGTGCTCCTCCACGAAGATCGCCCCGCGCTTGGTCAGCTCCTCGACGACGTGCTTGTTGTGGACGATCTCCTTGCGCACGTACACCGGGGCGCCATGAATCTGCAGGGCGCGTTCGACCGTCTGCACGGCTCGGTCGACGCCTGCGCAGTAGCCGCGCGGAGCGGCGAGGAGCAGCTTCTCAACCGTGTTGGTCACGGCCGTCATTGTATTGGCCCCTCCCGGCCCGGCCAGGTACGCTAAGCGCCGATGGCTCAGCGTCACCTCGATCGGCTGACTCCAGTCGACGCATCCTTCCTGCACCAGGAGCACGCCAACTCCCACATGCACATCGGTGGGCTGACGCTCGTCGAAGGTCCGCCGCCCAGCATGGAGGAGTTCCTCGAACAGATCCGCCGCCGGCTGCACCTGGTGCCGCGCTACAGGCACAAGCTCGCCTAC